>JAISAE010000029.1 GCA_031266875.1 Treponema sp. | reverse complement strand
AGCAGGAAGAGTTTTCCAGTGAGCATCTTGACGGTATCACCCAAAGCTATCAGGGCTTGAGACGGGTGTTTGACGCGCTCTAAGCGGCGCAACATAGGGGGAAGCAGCGCAAGGCACTGGTTCCCCTTTTGCTTTTTCAGCGCGGCTTGTCTTCATATATGCTGTAGTTCGTTGTCGATGTATTTCTTTCTTGCGAGGATGTCCTCGTAGAGATGTGGCGTTTCCGCCTGATTCTTGGCAATGTGCAGTTCCACAATAAGTTTTTCACGCTGCTTTTTAAGGCAGCGGCGTTTGATCTTCCGCACGCCGTCCGCGATGAGCTGCTCCGGCTTGGCAAAGAACTGCGTTAGCACAGCTTGCGCGACAAAAAATTTCCGTACATTGTCCGATTCGATACGGGGCAGCAGGTCGTCCATGCCGAATTCGTCGCTCATCAAACACTCTTCCAGGGCGATAAACAGGTCTTTTGCGGCTGAGGACTCAAGGTCGTTGAGCGATACCTGAGCGCGGAATTCGGGAAAGAGCTGCTGGTTGAGCGCGACTGTGATAAGCAGGTATAGTTCATCGTCCATGGTGATTGGCCGCGTTTTTTGCGGAACCGGTCTGGCCTGTTGCGGCGCGGGTTTGCGGCCAAAGTCTGCGCGGATAGCGTCGCGGTCTGAGTTAAAGGCTTCGGCGATACGGCTGACAGCGGCGTCCCGCGCAACCTCTGAATCAAGGGTTTCAAGGTAGGGAAATAAGGCGCTGACGGCCTTAGTCTTGCCCTCAGAACTGGATACGTCAAACAGTTTTTTATAGTGAAGCAGGAGATAGTCAAGGTCAGGCACCGGGTTTTGCATGGCGTTTCGCAGCGCCTCTTCGCCGGCCTCTTTCAGAATGTCAGCCGGGTCTTTCATGTTTGCCATATTCATCACCACAGCGCAGGTAAGGCCGTGTTTCCGGCAGGTGATAATGGCTTTTTCAAGCGCCCGCTGGCCGGCCTCGTCGGAGTCAAACACAAGGTTCACCCGCTCGACCCAGCGCCGCAGCAGCTTTGCCTGCTCATCGGTAAACGCGGTGCCAAGGGGCGCGAC
The DNA here is from genome assembly GCA_031266875.1 of Treponema sp. GTDB lineage: Bacteria > Spirochaetota > Spirochaetia > Treponematales > Breznakiellaceae > JAIRMT01. The sequence continues at coordinate 17,668 of JAISAE010000029.1, read as the reverse complement.
TGCGTTGGACACGCCGGCTTGGTGCAGGGCGATCACGTCCATGTACCCTTCGGCGATGTAGACGGCTTTGCTCTGCCTAAGCGCGGCAAGGGCTATATCAATGGCAAAGAGGGTTTGCCCTTTTTTATAAAAGTCAGATTCGGGCGAATTGAGGTACTTAGGGCCTGCCGCGCCGGGCAAAAGCCGTCCGCCAAACGCTACGGTCTTTCCGTAGCGGTCGGCAATGGGAAAGATCAGCCGCTTGGCAAAAAAACTGGAGCGCGGATACTTTTCCGCAAAGAGACGGGAGCTGGCTAGGAATTCCTCAGAGTAGCCTTTTCTCATTAGAAACGAGAACAGCCCGCGCCGTTCAGCCGGAGCGTAACCCAAGCGGAACTTTTCAAGCATTTCTTGGCTGATCTTTCTTGACGCGAGATACTTCAGCGCGGCGCGTCCCTCTGGCTGTTCCATCAGCAAGTAGTGAAAGCTCTTTGCCACGCGGCTGTACAGTTCGGTTATTTCACGTACCCGTTTATCATTGTGCTGCGACTCAGCGTGCTGGTAGCCGCCTTCGTAAACAATGGGAATGGCAAAACGCTTGGCCAGCAGTTCCACAGTTTCGGGAAAGTTGAGCTTGTCCATTTCCATAACAAAACTCAGCACGGTGCCGCCTTTGCCGCAGCCAAAGCAGTGGTACAGTTTTGCGTCAGGATTCACCATAAACGACGGGGTCTTTTCGTGGTGAAACGGGCAAAGCCCTATATAACGCTCTCCCCTCTGTTCAAGCCGCACATAGTCACCCACGACCGCGACCGCGTCTAGCCGCTCACGAAGCTCCTGTATGGTGGACTGAGCAATACGGGTCATTAGGAAGTAGGGCCTCGCTTCACATACAACGCGCCGGCCTTGAGGTGGTCATCCAGCGTTTGGGAGAAGAAATGCCGGCCTGCATTGGCGTCAATGAGGCGGAAGTAGAGGTAATCGCTGGCAGCGGGATGAAAAGCCGCGTTCAGCGCCACTGCGCCCGGAGCTGAAATGGGGCCGGGTGGAAGGCCGTCGTAAACATACGTGTTATATGGGTTGTTGATCTCAGTATCACGGTTATAGATCACGGTTGGGTGCGGCTTGCCCTGTATCTCGGTAATCACATATTCCACAGTGGCGCAGGACTGGAGCGCCATGTCAATTCTGAGCCGGTTGAAAAACACGCCGGCCATGAGCGCCGCTTCCTCGTCAACACGGTATTCCCGCTCCACAATAGAGGCAATGATGACTTTCTCGTAGATATCTTTTGGCGTTAAGGGCGCCGCGACTGGGGCGCTATCTTCCAGTTCCGCGACGCGCTTGAAAAACGTATCAGCCATAGTCTTAATCACCAGATCAACAGGATAGTCGGCGGTGAAGAAGTAGGTGTCAGGATACAAAAAACCTTCCATAGTATTGCCCGGTATCCCGTAAGCGTCGAGGATGGCTTTATTCCGTGCGGTCTCCAGAAACGCATCAGCGTCGCAGATTCCCGCGTCTTCAAGGATACGCGCCATTTTCTTGAGGGTAACGCCCTCTGGTATTGTTACCTTGACGAGTGTCTGCTCTTCCTTGCCCTCGATTAACTTTTGGTAAATAGCGTCTTGGGACGCGGGCAGTTCGAGCCGGTATGTGCCTGCCTTGATGTAGCCGGTTTCGAAGTGGGCAAGAAGGTTCCAGAGGTACCGGCTTTTGATGACGCCGGCGGTCTCAAGCCGGCTTCCCACAGAACGGGCGCTTTCGCCACCCCGCACCTCAAACAGGATGCTGCCGTCATCGTCCACGTCTTCCGGCAGTTTGTCAGGCGGATTGTTGAGATATACCATTGTGCCAATCCCAAGGCCAGCGCCAACAACAATAAGAACAACAAAGATAGTAATAACTCTAAGAATAGAGAACACGAGGTTGAATGGCTGTTTCATCTACTACTTCGCTTACTTATAAGGTGATTTCTAGACCTTCGGTGGCTAGTATTAAACGGGTATCTTTGAAATGCATGTGTTCAGCGTAAGAACGCGCCTCCTCAAGGTTCTCAAACAGTTTCTGATCATCATAAGCGGGTTCGTGATGGAACAACGCCGCGCACTTTATCTTCCAAAAGGCAGCAAACTTAGCCGCTACAAGGAACGAGCTGTGTCCCCAGCCGTACTTGTCAAAGGCTTCTTTCTGGGTGTATTGCGAATCAATCACAATCAGATCAGCATCCTGAAAAAAAGCATCGTTCTCTTTATTATGGACGAAATCCATGCCTGACAGTTCTACATCGGTCGAGTAGATGAAGCTATGTTTCCCATCATCAACACGATACGCATAAGCACCCTGTGGATGCCATATCTTTTTATACGAGATGCTCGCGCTCTGTACCGCAAACCTGCCGCTCAGACGATGGAAACTCTTCTTCGCCCCCATTGTACTCATGGGTATAGGAAAATAGGGGGGAAGCATCTGGTTGCCAAGTATCCTTTCAAGGTACGGTCTGGGTGAATAGAATTCTACCTGTATCGAAGGGTTGAAGGCTGGGCCGAAAAACGGCAGACCCATAAGGTGATCCCAGTGAAAGTGAGAAAAGAAGATGTGGTAACGTTCTATCTGAGGCTTTTGCTTTGACAGGGCGATCCCCATTTCGCGGATCCCCGAACCTGCGTCAAACACCACAACCTCGCTTGGATCATCAAGCGAGACCGAGATGCAGGACGTGTTCCCGCCCACGGCCCCGTAGAGCCAGGCTGGTAACGCATCAAGGAATCGCTGCCGCGCTTCCGGCGTTTCAATATCTTGTTGCGACAAACGGTCAAGTATCGCCGCGACCTTGCTCTGTATTTGGCTCGGCAGTTGAGGCGTTGGAAGCGACCCACGGACTCCCCAGAATTGGATACGCATTGATTTACCCCTCTCTATTTGTTGTTCTTGTAACAAGATATTCAGCATCCTGTTGCTCTAAGTATGCTACGATTTCTTCTACTAAGTGGAGTGTACCCTTGTCCATACCCGGACAGCACCTTGCCGCCTCATTCCACGCCTTAGCTGAAACCATGACTGAATGCCAGAAGGGAAAGGTTCTGCACTGCAAGGGACGCACCTCATACACCGAGCAGCCGTCTTTCCAGAAGATACAGTCATAGTTGGACTTTTCCTTTAAGGTAAGCTGTTCTGTTCCCCACTTATCAGGAACCCAGCGGCAGTATGCTTTCACAAAGCTCATATAGTCCATTCGCAGACTCTCAAACAGGCGAGTGGCGTCGTGTTCAGTGAGAAACACATAACCGCTTTCGTAACGGCAACACGTTGAACAGCGGGTGCAGGAGAAACGCGCCCCATCCGCGTAAAAAAGTGCTTGTTGTAACGACATAGCATCTCCAAAAAAAGAGGCTGCCCTTTACAGGCAGCCCCACTGGGGAGTGAAGGATTCGAACCTACGAAGGCGTAGCCAACAGATTTACAGTCTGCCCCATTTGACCGCTCTGGAAACTCCCCAAAAATTCGCTTACGAGCCTAGCCATCTCCCGGGGTCGAACCGGGGACCTCATGATTACAAGTCAGGCGCTCTACCGACTGAGCTAAGATGGCAACTTGGCTATGGTTTTACTATAGCATGGGTAAAAAAGAGTGTCAAGCATTTTTGCTCCGATCCGGGCGTAAAATTTCCGCGCCATTTCGGTACACATGACACGGCGTAAGAGCGTCGTCCATATAGCAGTATATGAGTACCCGCAGGGTTCGCTCAAGGCTGTCTCGTGTCTCGGCTTCCTGCACGACAAACAGGGCAAGATTCGCGGCCCTGCCGGAATGACGGAGCGCAGCGGCGGGGTTCATGGCGTCCAGGTCCCGCGTTACTGAGAAGATGAGCGACACAATGTCTGGTTCGCGCAGCTGATTCCGCGTAAGCAGTTCGTCATACAAGGCCGCAACCTGTGCGGCAATGTCATCCGTATCGTTACGGCAACAGGCCGCGCCCCGTAACGCGATAAGTCTTTTCATCCATTACCCTCCACAACAACCAGAATGAAGGCTGCCACAGCCGCCATTGCAAAGCCTAACAGCCCTATAACGATATACACGCCGATGTCACCCACGTAGTGCCTTGTTTCACGCGCAGTGTTTGCTCCCTGAACAAGCAGGACGCAATTCAGAATAACCCCATACAGGGACCCAACCCCCAGAAAAAGACCGAAGATTACAGATAGGCGAAGGAGATTGGACTGAGTCGCATCCATAAAGCCCTGATCAGTTCCTATCCCATACAGGAAAAAGGCCAGAATGCAGATGGCAAAAAAGAAAGAAACAGTTCGCTTTATCAAAAGAGCAATGATCGGTTTATTATTCATTTGGAGAACTTTCTTTACTATACTGAATCTATCAATGTATTGGAAGGGATAAGGTTATGAAAACACTAAAAAAGTTCTTGTGGACGCTGCTTATACTCGCCGTTCTGGGCGGAGTGGTTTTCTTCTTTGGGTGGGCGCAGCTCACGGTTCCCGCAGACGCCTACGGGGTGATGATATCTAAGACACACGGGCTTGATCATACGCCCATTATGGCCGGAGAATTCCGCTGGGTGTGGTACAAGCTCATTCCCAGCAATGTTGAGATACAGATTTTCAGGCTTAAGAACATGTTCCGTCCAGTAAGAACCGATGGAACACTTCCATCCGGCGCCGAATACGCCGCCCTAGCAGGTTCTACCGCCGACTTCTCATACCAGATAGAGGCGGCGCTTTCGTTCAGCATAAAGCCGGAGTCCCTCATCGACCTGGTAAGCAGTAAGCATATCAATGGACAGGATGGCCTAGACGCTTTTGAGGAAACACTTGCTGATGAGATTCAAGCATTTGCCTTACAGCGTCTGCGGGTATATCTCGACAATGAACCGAAAGTGGAGGAACTGCTGGCCTCCGGTTCCATAGCCCAGCTTAACTACGACATTCAGAGGGCTTTTTCCAACATAGAGAGCCTATCACTCATCATACACACGCCGCGTTTCCCTGACATCAAGCTCTATCAGGAGTTTCGCTCCCTTCATCAGGAGTATATTGCACAACAGAGGAATTACCTCCACACTGAAGCCGGCACGAAGGCGGAAACACAGATGAGTTCCAATATCCGCTTTGATGAGTTAGCGCGGATAGGCGAGCTTTTAACCACGTATCCGATACTGCTTGAATACCTACAACTGGAAGCAGCGCTGAAGTAGGTGGTGTGTAACAAAATCTTCACGCAAGGTGTTTGATTAAGAAAAAAGAGACGAAAGGAGCATTATCTATGCATAAGGCATGTGCCTTTGTTTTTCTTGCGGTGTTCTGTATGACGCCGCTTATGGCCCAGGACAGGGACGCGGAAGAACCAAGTGAAGAGCCTCCCGTTGGGTCAGAGTGGGTGGAATTCATACCCACTCTGTACTCCAAAGGGGATCAGACCGTCAACATTAGCATTGGGGCTATCTTCCCGACGCTTTTTGTGGGCGCTGACGGGGTGCTTGAAAATAACTTTAAGCCTAACATTGGCGGCGGGGGCGCGATTGGTTACACCTACTTCCTATCCCCGCACTGGTACCTTGGCGGGGAAGTGGGCTGGGTGTTTGCCTTTACCCTCGGAGAGAACCTATTCTCCCTCGCGCCCTTTGGGATTCGGTTCGGCTACCAGTTTATCGCGTGGCGTTTTGAGTTTCCGGTGGGGATTATGATTGGCGGGGCCGGTCAGAAGTATCTCAATGATTACGACTATCTTGGGCTTATTGTAAAGCCCACGGCGGCGGTGTTCTTTCGGGCAACTCCCAGCTTCTCGTTTGGTATCAATGCTGAATGGTGGTGGGTTCCCCAATGGCCAGAAGATGGCTGGGAATACCGTGTTGACGGGAATTTTGTGCAACTGACCCTTTCCATGCGGTATCACTTTTAAGATCAAGAGGTATAATATGATAAAGAAACGATTCGCGTTACTATCAACGCTTTGCTTACTGTTTTTTACCTGTAAACAGTCCCCTATTTTTTACGACATTTCCCTTGAGGTAGAGCCGATAGATCCCCGGATCAAGGGAACACCCACAAATATCGTGCGGATAGGTGATTCGCTCTATGTAGCCAGCAGGTTTGGAGGCGCGATTTATGAATATAAGGACTCGGACTGGCTTGTTCTGCCTGAATCCCCAGGGAAAATCATTGAACTCGCGGCAACGAATGGGGCGCTCTACGCATTGACTGGAACCCCTGGTTCCCTAGGTTTGCAGAAGCTCCCCACAGGTTCCTCGTCATGGATCCCAATTGGTACAGGAGGCAAGAACGTACAGACCATCTATGGGGCTGGAGACTATCTGTTTGCCGGAGCCATAGACAATCCCTCGGCCAATCCGCCTACCTGTTCGATTCTTTATGTTAAGGATGATGGGGCGAGTCTGACTTCATTGCAGTCAGGCACCAGTCTGCTCAGAGGCGCTGCCTATGATGGAACTTCGTACTACCTCGCCACCAACGGCAGTGGTATCCTCGTCGCTATCGACAGCGGCGGTGCTATAACCATACCTGCTCCAATGGCAGCTGCATCTACCTTGCCTATGGCTACATCCAACTCACCGCTCGCCACGCCTGCTTCAATGGCAGCTGCATCTACCTTGCCTGTGGCCACATCCAACTCATCCCTAGCCACACTTGCTTCAATGGCAGCTATATCTAACTCATCTGTAGCTACATCCAACTCACCGCTAGCTACACCTGCTTCAATGGCGGATGCATCTACCTTGCCTGTAGCCACATCCAACTCATCCCTAGCTACATCCAACTCACCGGTAGCCACATATAATTCACCTGTAGCTACATATAACCCAGGTGTAGTTACATATACCTTACCTGTAGTTACATCTAGCTCACCTGTAACTACATCTACTTCATCTGTAGCTACATATAACCCATCTGTAGTTACATATACCTTACCTGTAGTTACACCTAGCTCACCTGTAACTACACCTACTTCATCTGTGGCTACAGGTAACTCAACGGTAGTTACATATACCTCAGATGTAGTTACATATAACCCAACGGTAGCTATATTTGCCTCATCTGTAGTTACATATAACCCAACGGTATCTACACCTGCTTCAATGGCAGATGTAGATACCTTGCCTGTAGCTATACCCAACTTACCGGCAGTTGCTTCTACTTACGGCGTGCTGCAACAACAACAGGCGGAAAACCCCCATAAGGATATTGTGGGGATCATCGAGGTGGGTGGTAAGATTGCGGCGGTCAGCAGAGATGGCTACATCCTATATGGTGATGCCGACGGCTTTGTTGCGAAAAAAGCGCAGGGCGTAAGCTACTTTACCGGCGCTCTTGCTATGTGGGAGAAAGGCGCTGATAAGCTGCTCCTGCTGGGGATTCAGGGAGGAACCAATTCTACGGCTCATGGCTATCGGGAGATTTTGCTCGCTGCGGATGGAAACTTAGACATGGCCACATTGTCGTTACGGAGGCCGGGTGAAGAAGCGCCTTCAAGCGTGGAGCCTTCAAGCGAGAAGGATAACCGGTATGTCGTAACCATCGGTAAACATCCACTTTCTTCTATTATACAGGTGTCTGATAAAATCCTCTTTGCCGCGACCACTCAATATGGCCTTTGGTCGTACAAGTACCGGGAACACGAGGGAATGTCTGTCTGGAATGCTGAGGATTGAGCGAGCTTTTTAACGTTGAGGGAACTGAGCGGCCTCTTGCTGACCGTATGAGGCCCAGAACCCTTGACGACATTATTGGGCAGGATCACATTGTCGGAACCGGGCGGCTGCTCAGGCGGGCGATTCAGGCTGACCGGCTTTCGTCGCTCATATTCTACGGCCCGCCCGGAACCGGCAAGACCAGCCTTGCGCGGGTCATTGCCAACACCACAAAAAGCGCCTTTGAAAGCCTCAACGCGGTACTCACTGGTATCAAAGATATTCGTGAAGTGATTGAACGCGCTGATGAGCGGCGGCGTTTTCACGGCAAGCGCAGCATACTGTTTGTTGATGAAGTACACCGCTGGAACAAGGCGCAGCAAGACGCGCTCCTGCCGTGGGTGGAAAACGGAACCGTGATCCTGATTGGCGCTACTACTGAAAACCCTTTTTTTGAGGTAAACCGCGCTCTGGTTAGTCGCAGCCGCATCTTTCAGCTTAAATCACTCAGTTCCGGCGCGCTCCGGCAGGCCGCGCTCAAGGCGCTTGCCGATACCGAGCGTGGTTATGGGAAGTGGCGCGTGAGTTTTGAGGAAGGCGCCCTAGAACATCTGGTAGAGGTGGCGAGCGGGGATGCGCGGAGCCTACTCAACGCGCTGGAATTGGCGGTTGAAACAACGCCGAGTGGAGGCCAGCGCTGGCCTCCGCCTGTGGGCGCGGATATTCACGTATCGTTTGAGGCTGCCGAGGAGAGCATACAACGCCGCGCCGTGCTGTACGACCGTGACGGGGACTATCACTTCGACACGATCAGCGCCTTTATCAAAAGTGTGCGAGGGAGTGATCCAGACGCGGCCCTGTACTGGCTTGCCAAGATGCTTCGCGCTGGTGAAGACCCGTCCTTTATTTTCAGGCGCATGATCATTCTCGCCAGCGAAGACGTGGGTCTTGCCGATCCACAGGCGCTTGGGGTTGTCATTTCCTGCGCGGAGTCGTTTGACCGCATTGGATTCCCTGAAGGTAACTTCCCGCTGGCTCACGCCTGTCTCTATCTCGCTACTGCGCCCAAGTCAAACACAACGCTTTCGTTTTTTGATGCCCTGGCTGAAGTAAACAAAGAGGATGCTGAGGTTCCTAATCACCTGCGCGACGCGAACCGCGACCGTGAAAGCTTTGGTCATGGAGAGGGTTATGTGTATCCCCATGCCTATCGGGAGCATTGGACTGCCCAGCAGTACCTTCCCACCGCGTTACAGGGGAAGACGTTTTATATGCCGTCGAGTGTGGGTTATGAGGGGCGTATCAGGGATGAGACGCTTCGCAAGCGTGAGATTCAGGCGGCGGTTGCTATGGCTGATTGGGCTGACGAGCTTGATGGTCTTACCTGGTCGGCGTCGTCAAAGGGGCGGGAAGGCTGGTTTAAGCGGCTTGAGTCGGGAAGAAGCGCGTTATTGCTTGCTGACCGTGACGCGATTCTGGGACAAAGCATTGCCCGTCATGATCGGGTGCTTATCCCCTCGGCCAATGACGGGCTGTTGCTGTGGGAGAGCCTTCGCCGCGCCCCTGATGGCCTGAGCGCGGCACTGGTGGATACAGAGGCGGCGAAGGACACGCTGCTGCGCTATGCCGCGTCGCTTGACGAGATCGAGCGTCCGCAGATCGCGGTGTTTCCGGCAGGGAGCTTGCCCATGCCGGAGGAAGCGGAGCGCCTCTTTACCACTCGTGTCTTTGATCATATCTTTGCCCGCGAACCCTGGCGCAAGGGTGCCGATGCTGTGGTGTTTCGTTTGTTTGCCGAGGCCGCCAGGCAACTTATCGCTCCGCAGGGAACTATTGTTATACTGCAATCCCCGCCGACGCTGGGTGAGCGTATATCCCGCATACTGAGGGACGAGTGTGGCGCACTGGCGGCGCTTGTCGCAAAACTGGAGGGAGCTGAAAGCGCTTTTTTCGCTAGCCAGAAAGACCCCCGCCTGAGCTGGGATCAAGTAACGCTTGAAACGTGCTTTCAGGATGCGGGTTTCAATACACGCCTGAGTGTGCTGGAGCAAAGTGAAGAGCGCTTTATCACCGTGCGCGATCTCAATGCATGGTTTGATTGGCAGAAGTCAAGCTGGGGCGCGTTCATTGCCGGCATACTCGGCGAGGAACTCTTCCTTGAGGCAAAGACTCTGCTGGGTGAACGGATACGGCAAGGCCCGCTTGTCTGGCGCTGGAAAAGCCTTTTGTTGTCTGTTTCCCATGCGCTCGCATGAAGCGCGTCCCAATTACCTTCACAAATATTGATGTCAAGGATTAAAGTTTTCAGGAGTCGAGGCCGAAGATATTAGCAATTGAGGGCTTTTACGAGATTAAACATCTATTGTAAAAAGCGCTTAAAAAACTACAAGGCAAGGAAGCCTTTAGATATTATCAAGGAGGATGACATGATCATCAACCACAATTTGAGCGCCCAGTATGCCAACCGGTCTCTGGGCATTACCCAAGGTAACATTACCAAGGGTATGGAAAAGCTGACTTCTGGTGAGCGGATTAATCGTGCCGCTGACGATGCTTCAGGGCTTGCGGTTTCCGAGAAAATGCGGAGTCAGATCCGCGGTCTGAATCGCGCTTCTGCCAATGCTGCTGATGGCATTTCTTTTATCCAGACGACTGAAGGTTATCTTCAGGAAACGCAGGATATTCTTCAGCGGATCCGTGAACTTTCTGTCCAGTCCGCCAACGGTATTTATACCGCAGAAGATCGTGAACAGATCCAGGTCGAGGTTGACCAACTCATTGACGAGGTTGACCGCGTTGCCAGCCATGCCCAGTTCAACGGTGTGAACATGCTGACCGGCCGTTTTGCCCGCCAGACTGGTGAGAGCACGTCGGCTGCAGAGCTGTGGATACACGTCGGCGCTAACATTGATCAGCGTGAGCAGATCTTTGTCGGGGAGATGACGGCTACTGGCCTTGGTCTCAAGAATGCGGAAGACGGAAGTGTGCTCCAGCTTAGGGACAGCGAGCAGGCCAACCGCGCTATCGCGACGATGGATGAGGCGCTCAAGTCGCTCAGCACCCAGCGGGCTGATCTTGGCGCATACCAGAACCGGCTTGAGAAAGCCATTGGCGGCATTGATATTGCCTCCGAGAACTTCCAGGCTTCTGAGTCTCGCATCCGCGATACCGACATGGCCAAGCAGATGGTCGATTTCACCAAAGACCAGATTCTGTCGCAGGCCGGAACCGCGATGTTGGCCCAGGCCAATCAGCGGACTCAGTCAGTCTTGCAGCTCCTCCAGTAGTGAAACAAAGCGCTCGCACTACGGGCGCTTTGCTTGCTCCCAAAATTCTTTAAAAATTCTTAAAAAACGATTTTGGGGGCATTTTGCCTTTGACAAAAATCCTCGCTTAGTGTTATTATTAGAAGAAGCCGTATGACGGTATGGATTGTTTATCATTCGACATAGAGGAGATGATGAGCGTTCTGTTCCGTGTTTGGTGCTTTTGGAAGCAAGGCGCGAAAGTAGTCTTTCAGAAGCTCTGATATGCGGTGTAGCCTCAGCTATGGATAGCAGAGGTAATTAACTCAAGGAGGGTTATATGATCATAAATCATAATATCAGCGCCCTGTATGCTAATCGGAATCTGGGACAAACCCAGAATTCAATATCAGCGAGCATGGAAAAATTGAGCTCTGGCGAGCGGATCACTAAGGCCGCTGATGACGCTTCAGGGCTTGCGGTTTCCGAGAAAATGCGGAGTCAGATCCGTGGTCTGAACCAGGCGAGCCAGAATGTACAGCATGGTATCGCATTCATCCAGACGACTGAAGGTTACCTTCAGGAGACGCAGGACATTCTCCAGCGCCTTCGGGAGCTTTCGGTACAGTCTGCCAACGGTATCTACACCGATACCGACCGGCTACAGATTCAGGTTGAGGTTTCCCAGCTTGTTGACGAAGTCAACCGCGTTGCCAGTCATGCCCAGTTCAACACCATGAACCTGCTGACCGGCGCTTTTGCACAGGGAGCCGATACCAGTATGCGGATTCAGCTTGGCGCTAACATTGACCAGAGCGAGCAGATCTTCGTCGCTAGGATGGACGCTGAAGGGCTTGGTTTGCAGGGTGAGCAGGGGGGGCTTAGTTTGGCCACCGCTGAGGACGCTAATCTGGCTATTTCTACGCTTGATCAGGCGCTGAACTTAGTTTCAACCCAGCGCGCCGAGCTTGGTGCTTCCCAGAACCGCTTTGAAAAGGCGGTAGGTGGTATTGATATTGCCGCTGAGAATCTCCAGGCCGCTGAATCCCGCATCAGAGATGTGGACATGGCTAAAGAGATGGTGTCCTATTCCAGGGACCAGATTCTCCAGCAGGCTGGAACAGCGATGCTGGCCCAGGCTAATGTACAGACCCAGTCGGTCTTGCAGCTCCTCGGCTAAACAGATTTCGGAAACGCGGAAACGCGGTTCCTTCACGTTATGTTTTAAGCGAATCAAGAGGCATCTGGACGTCGTCTTTTGAAACGCAAGACGGGGAGCTTCGCGCCCTTCCCCGTCTTTTTTTATGCCTTTTAGAGGAGGGTATAGAGTATGCAAATACAAGCTACAGAAACCCCTGTAAGAAGTGTTGCATTACACCTAAGTTCGGTGGGGCAAGCCCAAAAAGCAAAAGCCCCAGGTGAAGCGTCTGAGAAAAATCCTGTGAGCGAAATTCATACAGTCGCGTCACAGCTTGAGCAGGTCAGCTACATGTTTAACAGAAAACTCAAGTTTGAGGTGGTACCCCAGTCGCACGAGGTTATTGTTAAAGTAATCGATCCTTTAACCGATAAAGTGGTTAAAGTGTTGCCGCCTGAAGAACTGAGTCGCCTTCATGATCGAATAAGAGAAATGATTGGCCTTTTGTTTGATGAACACGTTTAACATAGGGTAGAGCAGCACAAGAGCTGTTCAAAGGATCATCAAGGGCTATGTCTGATGTTTACATACCCGGTGTAAGTAGCCGGTTTAATACTGATCAACTTGTTGAAAGTCTCATGAAGGTCGAACGTCTTCCTAAGGATCGTGCTGAGAAAAATGTTGAAGACTTACAAACCCAGAAGACATACTGGCAGAATATTGGTCAGCGCATTACAGCATTGAGAGATAGCGCCCGGCTTCTCTATTCGTTCCAGAATCCGTTCAATGACCGGATCGTCAGTTCATCAGATCCATCCGTGCTGAGTGGAACTTCTACTCGCCAGGCCGATAATCAGGAACACTATTTCACCGTTAAGCAAATCGCACAGGCCGACCGTTTCCTATCTCAGCCCCTTGATAACTCATTCCGGGTTGACGAAGGAACCTATACATTCTCGATTGGAAAAGATGAAATTTCCTTCAACTTCCGGGGTGGGTCTTTACAGGAATTTGTTGATACCTTGAACAGGCGGGGAACGGAAAAGCTGCGGGCAAACCTAGTTGCGGTACAATCCGGCAAAAAATCACTGTTAATTGAGTCGCGTATAACTGGCGCGGAAAACCGGCTGCTGTTTTTAGGCGCGGCTGAGGATTTCGCGGTTCGTACCGGTATTCTGGAAGACGGCGGCGCTGCCGTTGTCGCGCCCGAACCTGCTCCCGTGGCTCCTCCTCCTGCGCCCGTTGCCGAGCTTGTTCCTGTAGAACTGATGGTGCGGGAAGAACCACTCACAATAGATGCTGGTGGAACAGCGCTCATCCCGTTTGACGTGGGTTCCGATTATTCCCAGGACGGAATCCTGCGTTTTGAGATAGCCACTACGATTCGTATCGAAGAGCCGGAACCAGTACCCTTGGACCAAGAATCGCCGGTGGCTGAACCCGCTGAAGCCCCGGCCATCGCACAGGACGCTGTAAACGAAGCATCGCCGGTTTCTGTTGAGGCCTATGCGCTTTCAATGGCCGCGACTGCACTTGCGGAATCCGCGACCGCGCTTTCATCAGCCGCCGCCGCTATTACCGGCGCAGTTGCCGCGCTTATCACACCCACACCATCGGCGATCCTAAGCGTCGTGCCTGAGCCAGAAACCGAATCAGCGCCGCTTCAAGAAGAAGCGGCGATTGAAGAAACGCCGCCAGACATAGCATCGACAGCGCCCGCTGAGGAAGAGGAAAAACCGGCCTCTCCCAATTCTCAAGCAGTGTTTGCCATTGCTGAAGACGCGCCACTTGTTGCAGAAGCAGCAAAAGAGCCGGAGTCAGCAACTGAAGAAGCTCCCGTAGTTACGCAGGAAACCCAGCCAGAACCTGAGCCTCTGCGGGTGGATAACATGAATATGCTGTCCCTTACCTTTACCGACGGCACAACAGATATGCTTCCGCCTATCGAAGATTCGACGGATTTCAAGGCATATCAGTACAAGATTTCTGATATTGCCAACGGCAAGACTATCGCTTCCATAGACGTTGTCAACCTCAATACTCATCGGGACTTGTCTATCCGCAGCATAAGCTTCACTGCCCCGAAAACCGAAACAGAGCCGGCAGAGCTGCCGCAACCAGAACCAGCGCCAGTGCTTGCGGAGACAGCATCAACACCAGCGCTGGTGAGCAATGGTGTGCCGCGCACACCGGTGTCTCTGGCACAGGACGCGATCATGTATATGGAAGGAATCGAGATCAGTCGCCCTACTAATACCTTTGACGACCTGCTCACCGGTATTACGCTCACAGTAAAAAAACCGTCCGAGACGCCGGTCAGGTTTGGGATTGAAGCAGATCGGGAAATGATCAAAGACTCAATCATCTCGCTGGTGGGAAACTATAACCAGCTTGTGGCCGAGATAAATGTCGTTACTCAAAGAAATGAGTCAGTTATCAATGAGCTTACCTATCTTTCAGATGATGAACGCGCAGACTTTCGCAAACGTCTGGGGGTTTTTTCTGGAGACTCAACGCTGACCCAGTATAAGACCAGCCTGCAACGTACCGCCACGCTTTCTTACTCTACATCCGCAGACGATGACCTCGCGCTCCTGTCGCAGATAGGCATCGGTACCGATGTTCGGGGAACTACGGGGAGTGGTGGCTATGATCCGTCACGGCTGCGAGGCTATCTTGAAATTGACGAGAAAATGCTGGACGCAGCCCTTGACCGAGACCCAAGCGCAATTCAACAACTCTTTGGCCAGGACACCGACGGCGACCTCATTGTTGATTCCGGCATCGCCTATATGTTTGAGACGCTTTCCAGTCCTTATACTCAAATTGGAGGCATCATAACCTTAAAAACAAACACTATTGATGCCCGAATCAGTCAGGAACAGCGGCGTATTGAGACCCTGGATCGTCAGCTTGCCGCAAAAGAAGCGTCTTTGAAACTTCAGTATAGCCAAATGGAAGATGCTTACAGCCGTATGGAACAAATGAGCTCTTCCCTCGACCAGTTTAGCCAGCGAAATAACAGCAACAGGTAGTATATGCATATATTCATTAACGAAAAACCAGCAGACATTGTGATTGAAGAAGAAAAAACCATCGGCGATGTACTCGCCGGCATTGACGCTTGGCTCACTGGTTCTGAAAACCGGATAAGCGGCCTGCGAATCAATGATGAGTCGATATGTCTGTCCACTATGACCAAAGCCTTTGAACAGAGCCTTGAGCATATCGACAGTCTCAACATCACCGTCAGCACATGGGACAGCCTCGCGGTAGAAGCTCTGCTTGATTCGCAGGAAGCTCTTTTATGTTACGCAGCCGGCTCGTTTGATGACAAAGCGCGAATCAAGGAGGCATGGGAAGAAAGCGCCGCCGCGTCTTTCCTTTCCGAACACATTCCCGATATCTTTGCGCTGTTGACAAAAACCTTATCCGGCGAAGGTAACGCTGCTGAAATGACGCAGGTCCTTGATGAGCGCATTCGTGAGTGTACCGATACCAGCTCGGAAACGCGCACATTGGGCAAGCTCATTCCCAGCTTGGCAAAGCGGCTTGAGGAACTCCCGCTGGATATCCAGACAGCTCAGGACCGAAAAGTCGCCGAAACCGTGAGTATTTTTTCTCTGACCGTAGATAAGTTATTCCGAATTATTCGTATGTTAAGGATACAGGATGTGAGTGTTATGGAGAATGTCGCTATCGATAATCAGCCCTTCTCCGTGTGTATCGAAGAGTTTACCGCCTTATTGGGAGAGTTTCTGGCCGCCTATGAAGGTAAAGACGTGGTGTTGCTTGGAGATTTGGCGGAATATGAGCTTTCGCCTCGCCTTCTGAAACTTTATACAGCTATGGGAAACATAATGTTATGAAAGTGCTTGAAATCAAAAACATTGTTCGAAAAGATGTACCTATTTACTATCGTATGTTTTTTTCAGGTTGCGCCTGCTTGGAGTTGGCTGCTAACAATTCGATAGAACGGCAGATCAATTTTTCCATTGAGATAAAGCCCACTGGTTTAAAGGAAATTATCGTTGCCCTTGATGAACCAGTTGACTATCCGTTGCTTCCGCTTAAAAAGGCGCTGAAAGCAGCCATAGAAGATCTCGACCATAATGGAAACCTGCCTCTTTAGCGTTGTTTCGTCCTCACCGGAAGAAACAATAGCCGCAGGGGAGCGTATCGCCGCGCTTTTACACACAGGCAGTGTTGTAGCCCTGCGCGGCGGTCTTGGCGTGGGCAAAACATGGCTTACCAAAGGTATTGCGCGAGGGCTTGGCGTTACCGAAGAGGTAACGAGTCCCACCTACACCATCATCTCTGAGTATGAGGGCTGTCTTCCACTGTATCACATTGACGCTTACCGGTTGCGCGGCAACGATGATTTCGCCGCTCTGGGCGCTGACGACGCGCTCTATGGCAATGGGGTAACGGTTATTGAATGGAGTGAGCGGATAGTTGAATCTATACCTGATAATGCTTTAACCATTGAGATTTCGATTCTTAAAGATGCCCGCCGGCTGATTGCCGTGAAAGAGCCGCGCTATGATTATACTTGCGCTTGATACCGCGACCGCGCTCTTATCCGTGGCGCTTTCCGTAGATCGTGTTCCGGCTGAGACATGGTATGTTGAAATTGACGCGGGGCAGCGTCACTCCGAGCTGCTCATGGATATGATCGATGGCCTGCTTAAAGCTGCTCACATGGTTCCCGCTGATGTGGACGTGCTTGCCAGCATGAAAGGTCCTGGTTCCTTCACGGGTCTGCGTATCGGTTTCTCGGCTGCCCAGGGCATGGCGCTTGCGCTGGGTGTCCCTTCGCTCAGCATCCCCACGCTTGACTGTATGGCTGTCCCACACCAACACTGGCCAGGCATTGTTGTTCCGGCTATAGACGCCAGGAAGCGCTGCTTCTTTAGCGCCCTGTATCGCGGCGTATGCGGTGCGCACACTGCGGAGCGGCTCACCGATTACATGGACGCGGATAGCGCCGCCATTGCTCAGGCACTGAACACCGTAACGCGGGATGAGCCGGTTTTGCTGACTGGTCCTGACGCCGAGTTACTGGCGACCGCCTTGAGCGAAACGCCCTTGTTTAACACAACCTTGTTGCGCCTTGATCCAATACGCAGACGCGGCCATGCGAAAGAGCTGGCGACGCTGGCGCGGGCAAAACTTGCCGCAAGCAGCGCGGCAGATATCGCCGCCGAACAGCACTCCGGCCTCCTCTACCTCCGCAAGAGCGACGCCGAACTGCACCAGCCTTAAAAATTACGCCATCACTATTCCCGCGCTAACCTAGTACCGGTTCCGGTACTACGCTCGTACCCATTCCCGCGCTAGGCTGGTACCGGTTCCGGTACTACGCTCGTACCCATTCCCGCGCTAGCCTCGTACCGGAACCGGTACTACGCTCGTACTCATTCCCGCGCTAGGCTCGTACCGGAACCGGTACTACGCTCGTACTCATTCCCGCGCTAGGCTCGTACCGGAACCGGTACTACGCTCGTACCCATGCTCGCGCTAGGCTGGTACCGGAACCGGTACTACGCTCGTACCCATGCTCGTCCTAGGCTGGTACCGGAACCGGTACTACGCTCGTACCCATGCTCGCGCTAACCTAGTACCGGAACCGGTACTACG
>JAISAE010000112.1 GCA_031266875.1 Treponema sp. | reverse complement strand
ACCCCCTACGCCTTAATTGGGCAGGTCTTCAAATGGGTGGAACGCTATCTTGAATCCGGCTGTATACGCATAGAGCCGCCCCTTTTCGCCATAGATAAACTGCGCTTCCGCATAATGCTGATGCTCAACATGAGCCGTATTGTAGAACATTTATGGAACTTCATCAGGCTGAGGGAAACCGAACAAATAATCCCCATCTTTGACCCCAACAGCAAAATACGCTCCACGGGAAATATGTCCACCTGGTGGACATCCAAACACCGGGAGCCGACCATGAAATCCCACATCACCCATTGCGTCCATGACAGCACCTGGGAAGCCACCGAAGCCTATAAGATCGAGAAAAACCCCCATGTTGTCGCTTATGCCAAAAACGATCATTTGGGCTTTGGTATACGCTATACGTTTGAAGGAGTGTCTCATTATTACTACCCTGATTTTCTCATCAGACTGGACAATGAAAAGACCCTTGTCCTCGAAACCAAAGGGCAGGACAATCTCCTTGTCCGGGAAAAACGCCGCGCCCTTGCCGAATGGGTAGAAGCCGTAAACTCCCTCAAGGAATACGGCCAATGGTGTTGCGACCTATCCTTCAATGTCGCCGATGTTGACGGGATTATCGCAAAGTACGCAGAATAGAAAAGTCTGCAACTTACCCGTGCAATCTGTGGCTATAAAAATAGCCACAGATTGCACAGCCTGAGCGTTTTCCTCGCCACTATTGCGCGAGTTACGCCAGGCAGGAGAGCCGCCGGCTTTCCTGCCATCTGTTTTCGGCGTCTAATCTGGTAAGATACGCACGTGTTTATTCATAAGGCCGCTCCTTGTTACGATAGTCAATTACCGCCGCTGTTATTGCGGCGGTAATTTCAGGGTTTATTGTTTCGTTTGCGTTTTTGGGCGCTTCTGTTTTGAACGGCTGTATAGGCTTAGGCTGTACGTCTTTATCCATGCCTAATTTGTGAATCAGCTTTCCAAGCAGTTCAACGCATATGATCATGAGCCAGAGAAAAGAGAAAACAACGGCCATGCCAAGCAGGGTGAGTATCACGCTTTGCTGAAACATTTCTAAGATAGTCATATTAGCTCCTTATTGCCGCTTTATTCAAAGCGGCGTAAAATATCGTGGAGGTCTTGTGCGCTTTTTGCCGTCTGAATTTCTGAAAGCATCTGAGGATTAAGCAGTTTTAATAGCTTGCTAAGAAAAGACAGATGCTTTTCACGGTGCTCATAGCTCATCAAGACCATGAAAATACAGTGAACCATTTCCTTTGCTTCCGTATCGTATTCGATGCCTGCGTGGGAAATGCCAATTGCGCCAACAATGTCGCTGAGTGTAGAACAATAGCCGTGCGGTATTGCGATGCCCGGCGCAATTGCAGTATTCATTTGGCTTTCCCGCATTGTTATTGCTTCAAGCATGTCCTGACGATTAAGTTCAGAGTGCTGGGCAATAATTGTTTCGACCAGTTCATCGAAAGCTTCATCTTTTGTTTTACTTTCAAGGTTCAGCTTGATGTGCTGTACACTGAAGATTTCACTTAACATCATTCCTTTACCTCCTTATGGCTTGCCCGATACTCAAAATACAGTTGAATGGGCATTACACAGAGGCCAATGGCCCCGCTTATGCCCAGCCCAAACGCCATAACGGTTTGACCGAATGAGTAAACGAGCGCAATGGAATGTTGCGCAATTCCAAGAATGATACCAATGGCAAAAGCCACCAGTAACGATACTCCAAAGAGTTTCCAAAAGAGAGACCAAAATTTGTTCATGATAAAGCCTCCTTATCCCCAATCAGGATTGGGGATTCCGATGAATTGGCTGATTGTTTTGATGTTTTCTATAAGAAAAACCTACAATCATCCAAATTATAAAACTGCAAAAAGTTCCAACAACAAGCAATATCAGAAGACCGAAGACAAACCCTTCGGACGGGCGCTTGTAAGAGGAAATTAAAATGAGCGCGGAGGAAAGAATGGTATCAAATTCGGAGCTTCAGGAGGATTTTATTTTTTAATTCGTTGTAATGTATTCGCATACTAGTGATGAAGGACGATTGAGAACAGATGGGCATAATTAAGAGGAAGGAGGCGCGCTGAAAACTCATACACAAGGGGGAAAAACGGACACGGCCTAATTTGATAAACGTTGACGATGCTTCCACCGGATCCTGGATAAAGAAGTTTTCCACAGGGTCGAAAATGGTATCCAGAGTGTTTTCTACTTCGGACAGTACAGTCTGATAAGGTACCAGCGCGGCGAATAAGAATGTTCCCAATACGAAAATGGCGGTGTAAACCATGAGAATGAGAGAGAACGAACTTCTTCGCGCAAACCAAAGCATATCCATACCATATAAGATAAAATTTTTAGCAAGCGGGTGTTTTATCCACTTAAGCTGAATAACTTAAGCTTACTGTATGGCGTGAAAGCGTGTCAAGCAGTTTTTGCAAAGAATATATATCCGCCACGCACGCGGTATGCGGGAAAGGATTTGAGAGTATCAAACCTTCTGTAGGTAGTAAGGAGGAAAGTGTGGTATGTCTGGAGTAGACAACAGTACGGAGCTATGGCCAAGAAGGACAGTGAGTTTGAGACGCCGCGTCTTATCACGTTGTGCTGTATGGGCATTTGTCCCGAAGAAAGCGTTCCGCTGGCAGCGGCTTGAATCCATGATACGCCTAGCAAGAATGAAGCAGGCGTTGGCAAGAACGGCTCATTCTGCGGCAAGGGTGGAGCGAGTGTTAAACATGGTAGTTGGCTCAACATTGTGGAGATTGAACGGCCCATGTTGGCGGGCAGTGTTTGGGCAAGAGAAGGGTTGATAGAATGTTGTTGCGATGTATATCTTTTTTCTTGCCTCCATAGAAAAGAGTGTTAAAATGAGTGCGGAAATCGTGTTCAAGGTTTCCAACACTATTTTAGGAGGACATTATGTCTTTGAAAAAGATCGTTTTTGTGGCTTCCTGTCTGCTCTTGGCAGCAGGAATGGTCTTTGCTAGTGGCGCCCAGTCAGGAACGAGCGCCGCTCCAGCAACGAGCGGCGGCAAGCCGGTATTGGTTATTGGGATGGAGTCAAACTCCTTTATCACAGATTACAAGAACAACTACTTAACCAAGTATCTTGAAAATCTGCACAACATCGAAATCCAGTTCTATATGCTGCCTGAGGCGCCGACAGACATCAGAACTAAGGTATCGCTCATGGTCGCGTCTAATGACCTGCCCGACATCATCATCACCGATGATCTCACGGCAGAGGCAATTTTCGACTATGGGAGCAAGGGCGCGTTTATTCAGCTCGACAAGTACCTCGCTAGCCAGGCCACTGCTCCGAACTTTTATAAAATACCTGAAGATGACCGCCAAAACTACTTGCGGTTCATCACCGCCTCCGACGGGCATATCTATAACCTCGCCCGCTATGAGCCTGAGACGTGGAACCTGACGCCGACCCGCCAGTACATCAACAAGACGTGGCTTGATAAGCTCGGCCTGCCCATTCCGGCCACCACTGAAGAATTCCGGCAGACCCTTATCGCCTTCCGTGACCGCGACCCTAACGGCAATGGACGCAAGGATGAAGCCGGCATTACTGGCTGGTTCAGGGGTACCTATGGGGAGAACCCGATTCTAGGGCTTATGAATTCGTTCATTTTCTGCGGCTCGCTGAACGGTTTTACGCTTGACGACAGCGGCGCTAAAGTTATCGCGCCCTTTACTGAGGCAAATTACCGCAAGGGCTTGCAGTACATGAACACCCTGTTTAAGGACGGAACCCTGTCGCCATCGCTCTTCACGAATGATCAACAGCAGTACCGCGCTGAGCTGAACAACAATCCTCAGATTACGGGCTTCACTACTGCGGGAAGCCTCAGCAACTGGCCCCAAGCGTCTACTGATAATAACCCCAACTTCGCTGAAATGTGGATGATCCCTCCGTTCAAAGGCCCGGATGGTTTTGCCTATAACCCCTACCTCGGTTTTATCCCGAACAACACCACGTTTATCACTTCAAAAGCGCGGGATAAAGACCTGGCCTTCAAAGTGTTGGATTCCATGCTTGATAACACGATCTCCATCATTCAGCGTTTTGGCGAGGAAGGCATTGACTGGTCGCGGAAACCTGAAGACCTGGCCAAAGATAGCAATGCGTATGTTTCCCTGGGTATCTATCCGGCCCTGTCTATTGTTGAAATGACCGACATTTGGAATTCGCCCTCCAACAAGTATTGGCATAATCAGGGGCCGCGTTACGCTTCCATGCAGCAGGGCAATACCCGTGGCAGCCTCATGGCGCCTTATAAGCCGGACTCCTACGCGGCAATGGTCAATGGCTACAACTATCAGTACAACCTCGAAGCCCATCCCAAGAACATCTTGCCGTTGCCGTTGAAGTACACAGCCAGTGAATCCGAGCGAAACGTCGAGGCTATCGTCAATGTTCAAGAATATGTACTGCAAGCTGTTGCTGAGTTCATCACCGGTGCGCGGGATGCCAACAACGACACTGTGTGGAACAACTACCTACGCGATCTGAACAACATGGGTCTCCAGACCTGGCTGACTACAGCTCAGGCCGCATACGACCGCGTGAAATAAGAAGAAACGCAGCTCACTGGCGCGGAGAGTCAGAGCATTCTCGCTCTCCGCGCCTTCAAGTGAGATTGCCTCACTACTATATAAGGAAGGAAAGGCTATGCAGACAACACCATTAACGCCGGAACTCAAGGCGCGGCTGCGTGAGCGACTCAAGCTCAACATAAAGGCGCGGTGGCAGATATACCTCTTGCTGGTGCTGCCAATCACCTATCTGCTGGTTTTCGCCTACGGACCTATGGGCGGACTGGTCATTGCTTTCAAGAAATACAACTTCTCTCTCGGCATCTTCGGCAGCCCCTGGGTCGGCTTCGATAACTTTAGGCGCTTCTTTCAGTCATACCGCTTCAGCCAGGTCTTAACCAATACGCTGACACTCTCCTTCTACAGCCTGCTCGTTACCTTCCCGCTCCCTATCATCTTCGCGCTTTTCCTTAACGCCTTGCCCTTCAAGCCCTACCAGAAGCTCATCCAGACCGTTACCTATATTCCCTACTTTATCTCTACGGTGGTTATGGTCGGCCTCATCTTTCAGGTGCTGAACAATCGCAATGGGCTATACGGAAGCCTCTTCATGTTCCTCACCAACGCCATGCCGCCTGACATTTTCGCCGACGGCGCGAACTTCAAGCATATCTATGTGTGGTCAGGCGTGTGGCAAAGCACGGGTTACGGGTCGATCATCTACTTCGCGGCTCTGGCCAACGTTGACCCCACGCTCCATGAGGCCGCGCTGGTGGACGGCGCGACGCGCTTCCAACGGGTGTTATATGTTGATATTCCCTGCATCATGCCAACGGCGAGTATCATGCTGATTCTCGCGGTCGGCGGCATTATGAACGTTGCCTTTGAGAAAACCCTGCTCATGCAGAACAGCCTTAACCTCAACTACAGCGAGGTGATATCGACGTATGTGTATAAAGTAGGGCTTGCCGCCGGTGTCAATGACTTCTCGCTATCCGCGGCTATTGGCATGTTCAACTCAGTGATCAACTTTTTGTTGCTGGTAGTAGCGAACTGGGGCAGCAAGCGGCTCAACGGCAGCGGCATTTTCTAACGGAGGAGACGTATGGCACTTAATCTGAAAAAAACCACAGCGGGCGACCGTATTTTTTACACCCTTATCTTTATCTTTCTGACACTGTTCTTCCTCATCGTGCTATATCCATGCATCTTCGTAATATCAGCGTCATTCTCCTCTGGGACTGCGGTGCAGTCCGGTCGCGTGGTACTGCTGCCTGTTGACCTGAGTCTCGAAGGCTACCGTACCGTGTTCAACACAACAACGGTGTGGCTGGGCTTCCGCAACTCGATCTTGTATACAGTGGCCGGTACCGTAATCAACATCGCCATGACCATGACAACAGCCTACTGTCTGTCCCGTTCCGACGTTCCTGGGCGGAACATCTTTATGCTTATGTTTACCTTCACGATGTTCTTCAACGGCGGCATGATCCCCAGCTATATGCTGATTCGCAACCTCGGTATGCTCAACACGCCGTGGGCGCTCCTGATACCCGGTTCAATCGGCGTCTATAACATGATCATCGCCAAGACCTTTATCCAGAACAGCATCCCCAGCGAGATGCTGGACGCCGCGAAGATCGACGGCTGTAGCGACATTGGCTACTATCTGCGAATTGTGCTGCCGCTGTCGCAGGCGATCATTGCCGTGCTGGTCTTGTTCTACGGCGTGGGGCATTGGAACGCCTACTTCAACGCGATGATCTACCTAAACAACAAGAGCCTCTATCCACTGACGATCTTTCTGCGCGATATACTCATGTCAACCCAGATCGACCCGTCTACAGTGTCTGATCCTGAGATGCAGATGCGTCTTGCTGAGGCTGCGGCAGTGATCAAGTATTCGCTCATTGTGGTTACCCTTGTACCAGTGATTGCGATCTATCCCTTTGTGCAGAAATATTTTATAAAGGGCGTAATGATCGGCTCAGTCAAGGGCTAAGGAGTAATGTATATATATGGAAGAAATGCTCAGCATTGGGATTATTGGGCTGGGAGGGCGTGGCCTCAATCTACTTGAGGTATGCGTCCTGCCCCGCAAAGACATCAAGGTACGCGCAGTCTGCGATTTATATGAGGATCGCAGGCTTGCCGCTGCCGAAAGCGTAGTCAAGGCGGGACAGCCGCAGCCTCTCGTGTGCGCTGATTACCGTCAGGTACTCGATCAGGATATCGACGCGGTACTGATAACTACGGGATGGACGCCGCATATCGACCTTGCGTGCGCGGCAATGTACGCGGGTAAGTATGTTGCCTGCGAGGTTGGCGCGTCCTATTCAATCGAGGATTGCTGGCGGCTCGTGCGCGTTCATGAGGAGACCGGTATGCACTGCATGATGCTGGAAAACTGCTGCTATGGGCGCTACGAGCTTATGGTGCTGAACATGGTACGTCAGGGGCTTTTCGGCGAAGTGGTGCATTGCCAGGGCGGTTATCGCCACGACCTGCGCGACGAGGTTGCTCATGGCCGTGAGAACCGGCATTACCGCTTCGATAACT
This sequence comes from Treponema sp., assembly GCA_031266875.1. Lineage (GTDB taxonomy): Bacteria > Spirochaetota > Spirochaetia > Treponematales > Breznakiellaceae > JAIRMT01. Next base: position 928 of record JAISAE010000112.1, on the reverse strand, counting down.
ATCTCCACCGCAACTGTGAAAACTATCCCACGCATGAGCTGGGGCCAATCGCGCAGGTGCTGGACATTAATCGGGGAAACCGTCTGCTGACGCTAAACTCTGTCTCGTCAAAGGCGGCTGGCCTGAGAGAATACCTTGCCGCCGAGCAAGGCCCCAGCGGTAAGGACGCGGGTTTGAAGTTCGCGCAGGGCGACGTGGTAACGACCATCATCAAATGCGCGCATGGCGAAACCATCTCCCTCACGCTGGACACAACCCTGCCCCGCTACTATTCTCGCGGCTTTCAAGTTCAGGGTACCCGCGCCATGTTCTGCGAGGATAACCGGAGCCTGTTTCTGGATGGCGAACACAACAAGTTTGAATTCAGGAGCCGGGAACTCTGGGGTAACGCGGAAACCTACCTTGAGCGTTACGAACATCCCATCTGGCAAGAGTACCTTAAAGCGGGTATCAAAGGTGGGCATGATGGCATGGACTGGCTGGAGTTCGACGCTTTTTTTCAGGCCGTGATTGATAAGGCTCCAGCGCCAATTGACGTATACGACATGGCTACATGGATGAGCGTATCCGCCCTCTCAGAGGCGTCTATTGCCCAGGCCGGCGCTCCGGTTTCCTTCCCGGACTTCACCAACGGCAAGTGGATTAGCCGCAAGCCGCTGTAAAACGTTTCACGTAACTTTGTGGATACTGAATGATGGTCAGCGCGGTGAAGCGATAGGCAGCCACCTTCGTCACGCCTTGACGTAACGCTTCGTTCTACCTGAACGTAACGCTTCGTCACGCCTTGACGTAACGCTTCGTCACGCCTTGACGTAACGCTTCGTCACGCCTTGACGTAACGCTTCGTTCTACCTGAACGTAACGCTTCGTCACGCCTTGACGTAACGCTTCGTTCTACCTGAACGTAACGCTTCGTCACGCCTTGACG
>JAISAE010000111.1 GCA_031266875.1 Treponema sp. | reverse complement strand
CGTCAAGGCTCGACGAAGCGTTACGTCAAGGCTCGACGAAGCGTTACGTCAAGGCTCGACGAAGCGTTACGTCAAGGCTCGACGAAGCGTTACGTCAAGGCTCGACGAAGCGTTACGTTATTAAGAGGATTATACCATACATTGTGTTAAGAAGCAGGATGTTAAGTAAATATTCTTGGGGATTTTTGCGCCTTATATTCCCACACCTAAAGATGGGGGTTTTACAGCGTTACTGGTAAACAAGAACGCGAAAGCCTCGTCCGCTGTTTCCACGAAATCGACAGCAATTGAAGAACGTAGTTCCTCGTCCTGTTCGGCCCATTCGTCTGTATTGCCGAGGGGTAGAAGAACGCGCTCCATGCCGTTGCGGATGGCAGCAAGCAGTTTTTCTTTGAGGCCGCCTATAGGCAAGATTCTGCCGGTGAGGGTCAGCTCGCCGGTCATGGCGACGCCGGCTTTAGGCGGGACCTGGCAGAGGGTGGAGAGCAGGGAAGCTGCCAGCGTAATGCCGGCTGAGGGACCATCTTTGGGAATCGCGCCTTCCGGGACATGGATGTGAAAGTTGGTCTTGCTTATGTCTTCTACGGTAAAGTTATAACGGTCTCTGGCACTCTGTAGGTAGGAAAGGGCGATGCGGGCGCTTTCCTTCATCACGTCGCCGAGGTTGCCGGTGATGATGAATTCACCGTTCCCCGCAAACCTGATGGATTCAACCGGCAATAATGCGCCGCCAGTTTCGGTCCAAGCCAAGCCATAGGAAACGCCAATCCGTGCTTCTTTGAAAACAAGGTCGTTCTTGAACTTCCGTCGGCCTAGCAGTTTCTCCAAGCCATTGGTGTCAATCGTTTTGCTAAAGACGCTCAGGTCCTTCTCCTCGCTGTTGCCATAGCCGCTGTTCACCGCTTCCCGCGCCACGCGGCGGACGCAACGGGCTATCTCCCGCTCAAGGCTACGAACCCCAGACTCCATGGTCCAGTGCCGGACTATCTTGCGGATGGCCCCATCTGTAAAGGCAATATGGGCGTTTCCCAGCCCGTTCTCGTTAATTTCTTTGGGTACGAGGAATTGTTTAGCTATGGCCAGCTTCTCGTTCTCGCCGTAGCCCGGTATCTCGATAATCTCCATCCGGTCAAGGAGGGGATAAGGGATGCCATGTAAGGAATTGGCTGTGGTGATAAACAAGACCTTTGAGAGATCGTAGGGTAGCTCCAGATAGTGGTCAGTGAAGGTGGCGTTCTGTTCAGGATCAAGGACCTCAAGCAGGGCTGAGGCTGGATCGCCACGGACGTCATGGGAGAGCTTGTCGATCTCGTCAAGCAAGAACACGGGGTTTATGGTTTCAGCCCGGCGCATAGCCTGAATGATCTTACCGGGCAAGGCGCCTACATAGGTTTTCCGGTGGCCACGAATCTCAGCCTCATCCCGCACACCGCCGAGAGACACACGCACAAAGCGCCGCCCCAGGGAGCGTGCCACAGACTGTCCAAGGCTTGTCTTGCCAGTTCCGGGCGGACCTACGAAGCAGAGGATCGGCCCCTTGATGCTAGCAAGTTGCGGGGGTCGTGGAATAGGGTTCAGCGAACTCAGGTCTAAGTCTACAGGAACCATATCTGTTAGCTCCAAGTCTGTTGAACCTAAGTTTGCTACCGCGAAATTCGCGTTTTCCAAAGTGATGAGCTTATGAACCGCGATGAATTCAATGATTCGCTCCTTTGGCTTATGCATCCCAAAATGGTCTTCGTCGAGGATGCCTTCTGCTTTGGCCAGGTCAACGGCGTCATTGCTGTACTCGTTCCAGGGGAGGTCGGCGATCCATTCAAGGTACCCGCGAAGCACGCCAGCTTCCGGTGAAAAGGGTTGGAGCTTTCGCAGGCGGGTAAGCTCTTTCCGCGCTTTGAGCAAGGTTTCTTCGTGGGGCGCTTTTCCCTCAATAGCCCGCTCAAGGTCGGCAAACTCATCCTCACCTTCCTCCTTGCCCAACTCGCGGTTTATCTCCTTGAGCTGTTCGTGTAAAATGTATTCCCGCTGGGTCTTTTCCATACGGGTTTTAACTTTACCGTTAATATTTTTTTGGATACCGAATATCTCGTTTTCCAGTTCCAGAACTTCAAGGATCGATTCAAGGCGCTCGCTGGTGTCCGCGATACCAAGCAGTTCCACTTTTCGCTCCGCCTTGATAATGAGAGCGTGGCAGACGAGGTTGGACAGCCGTTCTATGCTTTCGGTTTTTTCCACTGCCAGAATGGTATCTGTGTTGATCTTCTTGGAAAATTCCGCGTATTGGGCAAACGAATTCTGCACGGCTCGCATGAGTGCGGTTATTTTAGGGCTGAGTGTTTCGTTTGAAGTTGCCGCGAGTGGCGACACACGAACCATAAGCAGCTCGTTCTGCGGCAGGGAACTAACGATGCTGGCGCGGTATTCGCCCTGTAGTATGATGCGGAAGGTCGTGTCCGGCAGTTTCAAGTGCTGGACAATGCGTACTACCGTGCCAACGGGGTAGGTTTCAGGCGGCGCGTTGTCGCCTAGTTTGAGGCAGGCGGCAAAGAGGCGCATATCATGCCGGAGCGCCTCATCAATCGCCAGCATACCGGCTTTGTAGGTGATAAACACAGGCAGGAGGGTATGAGGAAAAAGGACCAGTTCCCTAAGTGGAAGCAGAGGGAACTCCTCCAGAGAAGGTTTATGAATGGAAGTTTTTCCTTTCAGCGAGGAAAGGAGCTTCATGCGCTTTTCTGAACCGGGTGGATTTCAGGCAGTTCTGACTTTTCCACCACATCCTGGGTAATGACAACCTGCTTGTTACCCTTTATCGACGGAATTTCGTACATGATATCAGTCATCAGCTTCTCGACAATGGCCCGCAGTCCTCGTGCGCCAGTTTTCTGCTTGATTGCCATGTCAGCTATGGCATTGATGGCCCCCTCGGTGAACTCAAGCTGTACGTCATCAATGGCCATGGACGCCTGATACTGCTTCAGAATGGCGTTTCGCGGCTCGGTGATGATGCGCTTGAGGTCGTCCCGCTTGAGGTCTTCAAGACCCACAGTTATGGAGAGCCGCCCGATAAACTCAGGGATCATACCGAAGTGGATGAGGTCATCAGGATGCAGGGCGTCGTAGAGTTCCTTGAGGTCTTTACCGCCGGTTCTGTCTTTGGTATCAGCGCCAAAACCCATGGGGTGCTGTACCACTCGCCGCTCAATGAATTTCTCAAGTCCAACAAAGGCTCCGCCGCAGATGAAGAGAATATTATTGGTGTTGATGCGGATCATCTCCTGATTAGGATGTTTACGGCCACCTTGTGGCGGCACTGACGCGACGGTTCCCTCAATAATCTTGAGGAGCGCCTGCTGGACACCCTCGCCCGACACGTCCCGCGTGATGGAGATGTTTTCGCCCTTACGCGCAATCTTGTCGATCTCGTCAATGTAAACAATTCCGCGTTCAGCGGCGGCAATGTTGCTGCCGGCATTCTGGATCAGCTTCAGAAGAATGTTCTCCACATCCTCACCCACATAGCCAGCCTCGGTCAGGGTTGTGGCATCCACAATGGCGAAGGGGACCTTGAGCTTTCGGGCAAGCGTTTTTGCCAGAAGCGTCTTGCCGGTTCCGGTTGGCCCGATGAGTAAGACGTTTGACTTCTCGATCTCAACGTCATCCGGGTCTTTCGCAGGGTTGGCTATCCGTTTGTAGTGATTATATACCGCCACAGACAAGGCTTTTTTCGCGTTATCCTGCCCAATGATAAAGAGATCGAGGTAGCTTTTAATCTCCTTAGGGGTAGGGATGTCGCCAGAGAACTGGTTGGAAAGCTCAATACCCTCCTCGGCAAGAATCTTGCGACATACTTCCACACATTCATCACAGATAAACACATTGTTTGGTCCTGCGATGAGTTGGCGAGTCATATCGGCACTTTTCCCGCAAAAAGAACAAATACGATCCAATTTGCTGAAACTACTGTTAAACCGTCCCATGTTTCTTCCTTATTAAGACCTTGTCTACCACTCCATACGCAACCGAATCTTCAGCGGACATGAAAAAATCCCGCTCCATGTCAAGAGCGACTTGCTCAACGGACTTACCGCTATGTCGAGCGAAATACTCTATTGTAAGCTTTTTTAACCTGATGATTTCCTTTGACTGTATCCCGATGTCGCGGGCCTGCCCCTGTGCGCCACCCCAGGGCTGATGAAGAAGCACGCGAGACGAAGGAAGCACCATACGCTTCCCTGGAGCGCCGGCGGTCAGGATAAGCGCCCCCATGCTGGCGGCCTGTCCCAGGCAAATGGTCTGCACATCACACTTCACATACTGCATGGTATCGTAGATCGCAAAGCCGGCAGTAACCGAGCCGCCCGGCGAGTTGATGTACAGACTAATATCTTTCTCGGTATCCTGTCCGTCAAGGAACAGGAGTTCAGCCACCACCAAATCAGCGGTAAGATCATTGATCTCCCCATCAAGAAAGACGATCCGATCCTTCAACAGACGGGAGTATATGTCATACGACCGTTCCCCCATACCGGTTTGTTCCACCACAATAGGAACAAGGCTGTTCATTTGTTCGTTCATAACTTTGCTTTACCTATTAGCGTCACCGGAGAATTCCTGATAACTCTGCGGAGCGCCTATGTTCACGCGGTTTTCCGCCAACAGGATGTCAAAGAGCTTCCGCTCTTTGATGTTGTCTTTGAGCGCTTCTTTCATCTCATCCTTTGCATAGTAACCCCTGATCTCCTCAAGGGAAGTCTTTTCTTCATCCGCGAGGTGTTGGAGAAACGTTTCCAGTTCCTCGTCAGATACTCCCAGCCCGAACTCATTGAAGAGGGCCTCTACAATGAGCCGCGAGTGAAGTGCGCGTATGGCATTGGGACGCAGCACCTCCATGAATTCCTCGTATGGTTTGTCCGGCGAAACGTTCATGTTACGGGAAATGTTGCGCCACTGGGATTCAAGCTGGAAGCGGATCATGGACTCCGGGAGGTCCACCGGCGTTGTTTCCATAATCTTCTCAAGCAGCCTGTTGGTCTTGACGTTTTTGAGACGCGCCTCAAGCTCTTTCTCAAGCCGGTAACGGATGCCTTTCTTGATATCGTCAAGCGTTTTGTACTTTTCATCAACATCCTGCGCAAACTCGTCATCCAGCTCAGGAAGTATTTTCTCTTTAAGTGCGGTAATGCTCACACACAGCTTCTTGGTTTTACCCGCAAGGTCTGCGTCTTCAAAGTCCGCCGGATAGGTCTTCTCGAACTCCTTGGACTCACCTTTCTTCATGCCAATGATGTCATCATCAAACTTGAACACATTCCGCCTAGTACCAATCGTAAAGACAAAGTCTTGCCGCTCAGTGCCGGGGATAAGCTCACCATTCTCGGAAAGTTCGCTGTAATTCACCGTTACCACGTCATGTAGAGAGGCGGGCGTCTCATCTTCGCGGTCCTGCACCACGGAGTTCCGATCTCGGAGGGTTTCCAGCTCATGGGCAACATCTTCATCGCCAATACGCACATCAGGAATCTCGACTTCAAAGCCCTTCCACTGCCCCAAGGTAACCGTAGGGAGTACATCGTACAACAGGGAGTACACGAGGTCATCGCCGAGGTTCAGAACCGGTTTCCCCTCTGTCTTCGGGGTACAATACGGCAGGGGGCGTTTCGCCGGAGGAAAACTTTCATCATCAAGGACCGAAGAGGCAGAACGATCAATGATACGTCCCAGCACATCTTCCTTGAGCGCGTCTCCCAGTTTACGTTCCAGCACCTCCTTGGGTACCTTGCCCTTGCGGAAGCCGGGTATCTGAAAGGTTTTACCATAATCTGACAAGGTTTCATCATATAGGGAAAGTACATCATCCTTTCCCACAGTGATAGTTAACCTTAGAGCGGAATGTTCAAGCGGGCTTATTTCTTTGGATACAGTCACTATTGTTCCTCTTTATCGTAAGATTTATACGAGTCATCAACTCTCTTTTATAATGTAAGCACTTTACCTTCTATAGCAAAGACACATCCCAGCGTTTTCTTTACAAATTAGGTGAAAAATATCAGTTTCACCTTGGTTAGTCAATGGCATGATGTTAAAGATCAGAAACTATGCAGCGCGGGGCTGCCAAAGCGAAATGTATCTACAAGTGTCCGCAGTACGTTGCTTCCCTATTCACATCTTTGCCTAGCAAGTGTGTGCTTCTGCTCTTCAGGGATGTCAAGTCCGAGTGTGCCGCCGGGGTTCATGATGTTGTCAGGGTCAAAGTGCTTCTTGAGCGCCTTATACACCGCAAACTCATTCTCTCCGATGCTGTGTTCAAGCCAGGGGCCAAACATTTTACCAATGCCGTGGTGGTGGCTCATGGCCGCGCCCGACTTTTGAATCGCGTCGAGAATACCCGCGTGGAAGGCGCGGAACTCTTCCGGGTCGTGCATAAGAGCGATAAAAATCCAGTAGAGGTTTGCGCCCTGCGGATAGACGTGGCTCATGTGGGTCATGCAGATCGTGTTGGGCCGCGCCTTAACATACGCACGTACATCGCGGTGAACCTGACTCATGTTGCTCCAGTTAACGCTACATTCCATCGTATCCATCACCAGACCAAAGTCCTGCATAGTATCACGCAGGTATGGGTCGTTGAAACGCCCTTTTTCCCAGCCGCGTATTACCGCGCCGGAAAGCCAGATACCGCCATACGTGCGCGCCACGCGATGAACGTTCTTCGCGCAGTTTTTTGAAAAGCCCTTTTCGCCGTTGGTAAAACCGAGAAACAGGCACATCTCATGTACCTTGAATCCCTTAACGTCAAAGAGCAGATGCAGGGGACTGTCAACTACACCGTATGTGTACAGCATGATGCTTGTTTCTTCAGGGTCTGAGAGGCGGAACACCGAGGGATAGCCTGCCTCGCTCTGCATAATTTCCCGCGCTGCTTTTTGGCCGGTTTCCCAGTCCTTGAACATATATGAAAAGCGTTTGATCGTCTCCGGTGTATGGCGGAAGATTTTGAGGGTTACATGAGTAAGAACGCCGAAAGTCCCCTCGCTTCCCATCATGATTTGATTCATATCGGGACCTGTGGCCTTGCGAGGATAGCGGTCAGTGGAAATGGTTCCCACCGGAGTGGCGTAATCCTGCCCAATCACGATGTCCTGAATACAGCCGTAGTAGGAAGAATTTTGCCCCGCGCCGTGGGTTACGGTCCAGCCGCCGACAGAGGAATGTTCCCAGCTTTGGGGAAAATGGCCGGAGGTGTAGGCGCGTGTTGCGCCGAACAGCTTTTGCGCGTTATTCAGGGTTTCTTCGAGTTTCGGCCCGCTCATGCCCGCCTCAACAGTGATAGTCTGGTCAATCTCGTTGAAACGTACCACCTTGTTAAAACGTAGCCGCATATCAAGGGAAACACCGCCTTTAACGCACTCCACGCCCCGCGTAACCGATGAGCCGCCGCCGTACACATAGAGGGGGATTTTTTCCCCAGTACAGAACGCGACGATCTGTTCAATCTGCTCTTTGGTATCAGGATAGATAACCGCGTCCGGCACATTTTCTACAATCTTATTCCGAAGACGCATGAGGTCAAACATGGTTTTGCCATAAGCAACAGAAAGACGCGCATAGTCATCAGTGCGTACAAACTCCGCGCCCGCGATGCTCTTAAACTGTTCAATCTGCGCCGCGCTTAGGCTGATGGCTTTGTCGAATGTAACCTCATCAAGGCCCAGGTTTTCACTATATTCCCTGAATACATCATCGCTGAGGCCAAACTGCTTTTTCATCAATGTGTACAACGCTTCTTTTGGCGCCTTAATGCGCTCAGGAACCCCCCATTTGAAGATGGAGCGCCAGGAATTCGCTGGAACCGCTCCTTGATACCATTTTGGTTCAAAATCTTTGTAATGGTGTGCCATATCTACCTCCTCTTCGCCTATTGTAGTGTACGAGCTATGACCTGTCTACTCAAAGCGATATCCGTGTGAAAGAGAATCGATAGATTCACTGGTATAGGTCAAAGCGAATCCTGCACCGGTAAGGCCTGTTCATGCGCGGGTTAAGGTTGCCGCTCTTTTTTTAGTCTACCGCGTACAGACGGCACGGTGTTTCTGCCCGGCCGTCATGGAGCGGTTGTCATAGCGCCGCGCTACGGGAGGGTCTCCATGGCTCGGACGCGAGGCGGGCTTCCCGCTGTCAAGAAGGCGCGGTGGACGCCACCCCTTCGATCGGCTGGGAAGCGGCGAGCTTAACTCTTAGGAGAGCGTTGTGAAGAAAATGAGTAGTGTTCTTGATGTGGCACGCTATATCGTTCAACTTGGCGGGGAACACACGGTTGATGGGGAATACGACCTTACCCCTGAAGCTCCAGAGGCTTGTCTACTATGTCAGGGCGCTCATCTGGCGTTCTATGGCAAGCCATTGTTTCCCAAACCCATTGAGGCGTGGAAACATGGCCCAGTATGCCCGTCGCTGTACCGTGCGTTGAAGCCGGCGGGCATACATCCAGTCTTTGAGCTGGACGCGAAAGACAGCCTCAGCGAGTCTGAGAAACAGCTTATAGCCGATGTGTGCCGGGAGTATGGGCGGTTTGCCGCGTGGAAGCTCCAAGATATGACCCGCAAAGAAGCTCCGTGGGCGGCGGCACGCATCAACGGGACTATCTCGCAAGAATCAATGAAAACCTTTTTGAATCGGAGGACGCCCTCCCGGGCGGCAAGGAGTGAGGGAATGAATCAGGATACGGTCAAAGAGAAGCTACAGTCTATCCACGAATCACCCATAGAGTACGCGGTGATGTTCTCCGGGAAGAAAAGCAAAAGGGTCAACGGCTCATACAAGCGCGCCACATTTGTGGACGCTGAGGGCAAACAGAAC
>JAISAE010000059.1 GCA_031266875.1 Treponema sp. | reverse complement strand
GAGGACATAACGCTCCAGGGGAAAAGCGGCAACAACGCTTCCCTGGTGCAGGTGAAAGGCGGGGCAACCCTGGATATGCAAGACAATTCCCTCATTACCGGGAATACCTCCAGCGCCTCCGGCGGCGGGGTGTCTGTTGCCAGGGACGGCACTTTGACCATAAGCGGTGGCACGATCAGCGGCAATACCTCCTCCGGCGACGGTGGCGGGGTGTCCGTTGCCTCTGGCGGCGCCTTGACCATGAGCGGCGGCGAGATTAGCGGCAATACCTCCTCCGGCAGCTCCAGCCACGGCGGTGGGGTATATATCAACGGCGGAACCTTTACCATGACCGGCGGTACGATCAGCGGGAATTCCACCCCCAGCTCCGGCGACGGCGGCAACAGAGGCGGCGGCGGGGTGTTTGTTACCAACGGCGGCACATTCACCATGAGCCGCGGCGAGATCAGCGGCAATACCTCCAACCAGGACGGCGGCGGGGTGTTTGTCTACGGCAGTGGAACGTTGTTCACCATGAGCGGCGGCGAGATCAGCGGCAATGGTGCCAAATACGGCGGCGGAATATATGCCAGCACCAGCGGAAAGTTCATCATGACCGGCGGCGTTGTTTACGGTTCGGATGCGGCCGACAAGAAAAACACCGCGCCCAACGGCGCGATGATGTACGGCCACCAGGGTGGCTCAGCCACACTTGGCGGGGCTACGAGTGGAACGAGAAACACGACCATTGATCTGAGGGAGTAACCTCATAAACAAGGCAGGCCAGATTCAAGGGAGCCTTTCGCGCTGGGAGGAATTAGGGTAAGAACCGTGTGTATAAAGCGCGGTTCTTACCCTGTAGCGTGTTGCGCGGCCAGCGCAACACTCCACCTACAGCGCGCTGCCTGTTCCGGCGATTGCTTGATAGGCAAGCGGTCGTGGGTGTTGGTGTCAGCGGCATGGACACCGCAGTCTGGACTCCCGTGTCTCTAGCGCCGCGCTTCCAGCCGTCAGGACTACAGTACAGACCTTCGGGTTATGGTGGTCTTCAACGGTCAATAGCGCCGTTACTCGCTCCGGGGGATGTCGCCATTTCCAGGCCACAGGCCGGCTTGGAGACGGGGTTTCTGTATACCGGGTCAATGGAGACCTGCATATCGCTTATGCCTGGCTGGTCAAAGGGCGATACCTCGCGGCCAATGAAGCCGAGCCAGAGGAAGAGCTTACCTACGGTACTGAAACCTTTGGAACTATCGGACGGGTTCGGGCGAAGGTACGGGAGATCGGGTAAATTTCGCGCCTTGACTCAAAAGTCATTTCGCGCCTTTGAGGTAATCAAGGGTTTCCCAAGCCGCTTTTAGCTAAATCTATGCTAACTCTATATAATAAATAGGTTTATGATGATGGGTGGCTGCCGTGCAATTCCTGCTTTACATAACGCCCTACACCATAGTCCGCATCCATACCGTCAAGCGCATCCAGCGCCCGGTTAGCATACGCGCCGCGTAGTTCAGGGCTTGCGCCAAGTACCTGTCTCAGCGTCATATTGAAATAGTCCCGCCGCTGGTCAACCGGAGTCTCTTTATAGCCTCCCATTACACGAGCCAAAGCTCCTGCCCCGCCTACGAACTCCTCAAACCACGTGCATTGCTTTTCACTGTTTTGAAAAGCAATGCGTGTCGCCTCTTCGTCCGCCACGCGGCTGGTTTCCTGTTAAGACAGCGTTAGGGTGATGCCAGCCAGCAAGCCGGCGCCAATGATGTTGAAGGCACTGATGATAGTTTTCAGTTTAACATTGATTTTCATACACTACTCTTTAATTTCACTCATGAGCGCCAGTTTCAAGCCTTACGTGTAGGCTCAAAACCGTCCGCTGTTTCCAAGCCGATACTCACTCGCCCTTTGCATAGACGGCTGGGAAACAGGTACTTCCTTGCAAGACGGCAAGGAAGCTGCCTCACGCGCTTGCGTTGGTTCCAGCGACGCTCTGCCGGTCGTGGGCCATGCTAAAACGCCCTCCCTGCCTGCCGGGAACCGGCCTGCTCTTTCATTCATGGTGTATGTCTCCTTTTGTAATAAAAATGCGGCTTTGTCCAAAACCGCCCTATTGTTTACAGGCTTAGGGTTAAAATCTTTAGACTTTGAGGCGAAGTCTTTAGACTTGAGAGTGAAGTCTTTAGACTTATAGATGAAGTTTAAAGACTTGAGGTTGAAGTCTTTAGACGTAGAACTAAAGTCTAAAGATGTGGAGTTACGGGTTCATAGATTCGGCTTCCTTTTGAACCGCTGGATTGGCTGGTTGGTCTTTTTTGTCCTGAAATGCCCTTTGGCAAAGAAGCCTGTATAAACGGAGTATACAGATAGGGTGAGCGTAGCTATCGATGAAGCAGATGTAGCTACGAATAGAGCAGACGTAGCTATCGATGAAGCAGACGTAGCTACGAATAGGGAGGCTGTCCGCTTCCCACGCATTGCCGTATAAGCGCGGGCATCTGTTTTTCGATGACCCGCGACATATACAGAAAGGCTTTGTAAAGGTTTTTTTCCCTAAAGGTCTAGATAAGAATCCGCGTAGAGGGTCTGGTTCATAATGATATCCGTGGATTTAATGGTTTCCATCATCCGCGGGCTACAGGGGTTTACGATGGCGGAACTCAGGCCACACGCAATGCACATGGCGATCAGGACGGAATCCATGATGGGGCGGATGTTTTTAGGCATCATGTTTGAGGCGTTGGAAAGGCCGCAGACGGAGTTGAAACCCATGTCCTTAAGCTGGCGAATGAACGCGAGCATTTCAGCCTGTTTTTCCTGCATCCCCTTGATAACAAGGCACAGGGGATCAAACCACATATCCTCCGCCTCCATGCCCAGAGACAGCCCGCGTTCCAGCATCTCCTGGCAAAAAGCCATGCGTTCCTCGTTATCCTTTGGAACCCCGTGCTTGGAACAGAGGGAAATGATGATGGCGTCATTGGCCGCCGCGAGATCGATGTTAGAAATACGATCCCCCGCGTCTGCGGAATTGATGAGGGGCTTACCCCGCGAGCGGTTATAAACAGAAATGCCCGCTTCGATAGCCTTTTTATTGGCCGTATCCAGAGAGAGCGGGATATTATCACAGTGTTCCTGAAGCAGCGTTACCGCCCATTTCATCAGCTCTTCCCCGTCTTTTTCCGCAGGGCCGATATTCACATCCAGATACGCGGCTCCGGCGTCAATCTGTTCCTTTGCCCGCTGAAGAATGGGCGCGGGATCACGAGCCGCCATTGCGGTACGGATTGCCGGTGAGATACAGTGGATACGTTCTCCTATAACAATAAATTTACCCATACGATTCCTCCTATAAAATGTGCCTATTCAGACTTTGAGTTCCTTGAGAAATTTAACCACACCCACCGCTTCGTTAGGGGCGACGAGTATTTTCCAGCCCGGCAAGCTTTCTTCGAGTTCGCCTTTGAGTACAGCGATTTTGCCGGGGATGATCAGGTTGCGGTTCTTTATTTTGCCATTGATGTTCTGTTCCTTAAAGAAGCGCGACAGGGAGTTGGCGGAAAGCTTGCCTGCGGCCCAGGCGGTGAGTACCGAATAGCCGCCTGCGTCGGAAATGAGCAGATTCACTGGCACCCCAGAACGTTCCAGTTCCCCAGAAACGATGAAGTAGGTCAGGGCGAAATCCACTGTGGTAGCGCAGATGGCATTTTCGTCAGCGCCGTTGATGGGATAGATGCCTGGTTCGACCTTCATTGGTTTTTGGGGATCGGTAAAGATATTCTGCCGCAGGCCGTAAAGCGGCAGTGCCTGAGCATAGTCCATGGCGTCCAGAACGATGATGGAACCGTATTTCATCGTAAAGAGAGTTGCCAGGGCAAGCTGGGCTGTTTTATCTTCCGGGGCGAGCTTTGCCGCGTTTACCAGAACGGGATAGCCAAAGCTGCGGTCCCCGTCTTTGAGGCTTGCCCGCCTGATCTGCACCGCGTTGGCAAAGGCGTCCTTTACCGAAGCACTTCCCGCGTCGATGATAAGGTTTTTGTTCCCCAGCCCTTCCAGGGCCTTAACCGTATCGTAGATGGCGTCAAGATTCGTCCCAGTAACTCCCAGGACGACTCCGGCTTTGGATGCAATGGCGCAGAACTCTTTATAATTAGATTCGTCAGCGCCGTTGAGGATGGGCTTTGCGTCTTTGGTAAGCGACAGCGCGGCGGTGGCGGCCTCTGGGTCATTAACCTCCAGAATAAGGGTACGTCCTGTGCTATGGGCCTTTTGCACTGCGGCTAAGAAAGCGTCCTTGTCTCCTTTGTATTCCACATTGATGAGTTCCACATACATTCGTTCGCCGATGCGTTCATAGTCCACCTTGAGAATCTCCGGCAGTTTTTTATCAATGCTATTGGGACAGACGCTTACGGCATAGAGGCTCTTTGAAACAAAGGTTTTGTCATGCCGGAAGAGCACTGTTTCTCCGCCCAGGGAGTGTTCGCCTTTCCCTGCGCCTATTTTGATGCTCTTCATGGGTGGCGCTGTTGCTTCACCCAGGGTTGACAGAGCTTCCGCAGACAGATGGGGGCATTTTTCCAATGGGAGGCTGCCTTGAGCTACTTTCATGGAAAAGGCCATGCAGGTGGGATTTCCACATTCCTTACAATTTGTTCTTGGGGTTAGCTTGAATATATCCAATCCTTTAAGGGCCATGCTTTACTCCTTTTTGATCATATCAGGTCAGGTCAGATATTAATTTTGAGACCACTGCCACAGAAGTGGGATGCCGCAGGATTACCGCGTTGGAGCCTGCTGCTAGGGAAGCGACAGCAGTGGAAATTTCCATATTGATGCCCCGCTGCTCCACTGGTCCCCAGTCCGGGAAATCCTCTTCGCTCACCACCGATTCCTTGACTGACCAGACTTCCTGGGCTACTGGGCTAATGATGGGCATCTGAAGCATGGTATCGTTCTGGGCGAGCGCCGCTCCTTTGACCCGTTCTATGGTGGAGGCGACATATTCAAACCCATAGCCGGCGGCGGCGGAACCGAGGTTCATCGCCATGTTTTCCCCGGATACTCCTATTTGGGAAATGAGTACGTTTAACTGCTTCGCCAAGTTGATATCTACTGAGGATTCAGCGCCTATCTTTTGTCCATAAGCCTGAACTGCGGCAACAGCGATGGGCTTATAGTTGTCCTCTTTTGCGGACATGAGCATTACGTTTTTTCCCTGGAGGGCTTCGGCAATCTTCGGCAGGAGTTCCTTGTCCTTTTCGACATTTCCGCTGCCCCTGATTACCAGTGGCAGGCTGACCTTTTCAGCCACCGCTTTACAGAGGGCTACCGAATCCTCAATGGAGGCATTGCCCCCATTAGGGTCAGCGCTGTCGAGGACCAGGCTGATGAAGCTTACCCCAGGCAGGGTGCAGGCGCGACCTGCGGCGTCGCCGACACTTTCCGCGCCAGCGTAAAAGCCAGCGATGCCGGGTAACTGCCTGTCGGGTCCCATATCCGAGATTTCAAGACCTACCTGAGGAGGGTTCTTGATGGATCCATCGAAGCTATACAATGGAAGCAGGTTTTCACCGCCGAGGGTAAGGGCTGTATCGCCTGTACCGATGACCACTTCTTTTATAGCGGCGGAAAATTTTTGTGGGACTTGCTTAAAGGGCATAACAAACTCCTCTCTACTTATTTCCGGGTACTATAGCGCCCCGGATACACTTCTAAATCAAAGGCTCCATGCTCAGGACTGGATGGTTCTTCTCACCCAGATAGGTGGCTAAGGTTTCCACATCCTCAGCAATGGTCTCATCGGCGATGAGGCCGGTAAAATTCTCTACCCCGTAGAGTTCCTGTGCGGTTTTATTGAGCCTCAGGCAAACTAGTTCCTTCAGGGCCTTTGGCATCCATACGATCCGAGCGGAACCGCCGTCGGCCTTCATGAATTTCTTGGAAGCAATAAAATGCTTGCCATGCCCCATGAAGCCAGGGGTCTGCACTCCTCCGCCGGTCATAGAGGCCATTTCAGAGAAGGTCATACCCAAAGGAGTCATGCCTGTGTGTTCCCGGTTCACGATAACCACCCCGCCGGTCATAGGCTCAATGCCGCAGATGCACTCAAAACAGCCGCAGCTGGTCATGGGGTCCTGCATGATCGAGTAGAGGGATACCTGTTCCAGGGAACCGTGGGAACCCTGTTTAACCGCCTCGTTCACGTCTTCCCATATCCCGACATTTTCATCTATCACCCGCTCTTTGGTAACCACTTGGCAGGGACCGTTGGGGTCAAGCTCATTGGTGGCCTTTGCGTCAAGCCAGGAGACAGCGCCGCAAAGTCCGAGTCGTTCCGGGGTAACGATGCAGACATGGGCCGGGGAGAAGGACTGACAGAGGATGCAGTTATAGAAGATGGAAACATTTTCATCGGTCAGAGATACGAGCCGGGCGTCGCGGGCGTCATATACCTTATTCGCCACAACCCGGAGTTCCTTGAGCTGTTCGGGTATGGTGTATATCTTCACCTGGCATTTATCCACCACGCTTTCATAATCGTTTTTTACCTTTGCATAGAGGACTTCGCCGATGTGTTTCGCCCTGAAACCTGCCTCAAAAGCGGCTTTGCTCACCCGTATACGGATAAGATCCCGCTGACCTGTATGCATGACCCCCTCGACACAGTTAAGGAAGTTATGGAAGCGGCGTTCAAAAACAGACTCAAAGTCGGACTGCATGTTTTTGCCTGCCACCTCAACAATATAGCCCAGGGCAAAGCGGCTGCCCTGTTTCACGGAATCAATATCTGGGCCAATGAGTTCTATGGAATGATCTTCTATCTCGCTGCTTTCCCGTGTCTGCACAAGCTCAAAGCAATCCATCCGGGAACCGTCAATGTCTACCTGCATATCGTTCCGGCGGATGATTTCCCCCTCAAAGGCAGTGGAGAAGGCTACAGGAATATCGATCTTCGTTACTTTAATCTTGATATCTCTGGCTTCAAGGGAAGTCTCGATAAAGTCATGGGAATCTTCCTGAATGATGAGGCTTTTTGGAACCCGCCACATATCCTTAGTATCATTGGTAATCACCGGGAAGCCCATAGCGATGGCTCCAGCGCCGGCGCCGACCACAATATCGGCTACCGGATCAAAGGCGTTAACAAAGGCCCGGATACGCTGAAAGGTATATTGGTCAAGTTCTTCACGATCTCCGGGCTGAACAGCGCCGAAGATCATGGCTGCCCGGTTTACAAAGGATATGATATGGGCTACACACCAGATATCAGGACCCACTGGGACGACCCGGACTGGGAAGCCCATGTTCAGATTCATCCGTTTAGCCTGATCGATAATATCACCGATGAGGAAGACAAAGATCGCCCGTGACTGGTAGCCCTTGATAAGCTCCACCGCCTCCTTGTCCGAAGGAGCGGGGCCGATGATAACCACAAAGCCTGGAAGATCACCGGTAACCAAGGGAACCCCCAATTCCCGAACTTCCGCGTCAGAAAGATGCCCGTGGTAGTCGGTCCCGTAAGGCTCTGGGTTGCGGACATATTTACAGGCCTCAATCACCTCGGCGGCAAGGAAGGTTCCGAACCCGGACTTAAAGACATCTGCCAGACGATTTCCGTGAGGCATCCAGGCTTTTACTTCAGGGAAAGCCGCTTTGAGGTCTCCCAGGGTGATAATTTTTTTTGCGAGATATGCTAAGTGATTGGCCAAAAAATAACCCGTATTCGGCATATTGAGCGGGGCGGATTCGCCTAAGTCCGCCACAGTATTGTTCAGGGTTTCTTCGGCGAGTGCGTACATCTCGTCAACCCCATCAAAAACACGGTTGAAAAGCAATTTCATCGAACCTATTCCTCCTCCGCCATGGAATTGATACGTTCCTTAATCTTCCGAATCTCTTCCCTGGCATCTGCGCTAGTATCAAAGGGAGCCAAGCCCTGCCGGTCAGCGGCAACTAACCCTTCATTATAATGAATGAAACCAAGTAGCCCCTCCTCGCCGATCCGGGTTTTCAGGAATTCCTCATCCGCAATTCCTTGTACTTTGTTCGCTACCACACTCACCTTCCGGACACCGAGGTCTGAGGCCAATGGTTTTAGTTTGAAAAAAGTCTGAATGCTCCGTTCCCCAGGCTCGACCACCACGATAAAGCGGTCCACCATACCTGCGGTTCCCCGCCCCAGGTGTTCAAGCCCCGCCTCCATATCCATAATAACCACTTCATCCCGGGCAATGACCAAGTGGGAAATAACCCGTTTAAGCATCACATGCTCAGGACATACGCAACCGCCCCCGCCCGTTTCCACTGTCCCCATAACCAAGAGCTTTACCCCATGTTTCTCACAGGAAAACCGATCCGGTATATCGTCCACACGGGGGTTGATCTTAAAGAACCGTCCGTAGCCATCATTATCCGCTCCAGTGCGTTCGACAATAAGGTCCTTCATTTTAGAAATTGGGGTAATGTCCTGAATTTCCACCTCGGTAAAACCCAAGGCAGCCCCTAAGTTTGCGTCAGGGTCTACATCCACTGCCAGAACTTTTCTTCCTTCTTCCGCATAAAGCCGGGCAAGCACCGCGGCAAAGGTTGTTTTGCCAACCCCGCCCTTTCCAGTAATGGCGATTTTCATAGATGCCGCCGTCCTATATTCCCAAGGCGGTTCGTTTTGCTTCGATACCGCTGATGATGTTCGTTACCAATTCGTGAGGGTCCTTGTTGATGATGAATCCCCCGCCAGTGATCTTCCGGGTACCCTGAGTAATGAGTTCCATCATTTGAGAACTTCCTTTAACTTGGGGTTCCACCCCCAAATAGACATCCAAGCCGGTGGATACCACGTAATTGGCGATAGAAACCGCCTTTTCGCTCATCCATTCCGGGGCGCAGCCAACCACTGGTATTTGGGTAGTATCCACTCCCCAGTCACGAGCAATTCCATTGGCTAAGAGCATCATACGACTGATGTCTACACAAGCTCCCATGTGAAGGATGGGTGGGATGTTTACCAAATCACAGACCCGCCGCAACCCCGCACCGCAAAGATACTTAGCATCCTTTTGGAGGAGCCCTGCTTTAGTGGCGACTTGGGCGGCGCAACCTGTGGCCACGATGAGAATGTCGTTTTTCAACAGTTCCTTCATGATCTCGAAGTGGGAATAATCCGGTCTCACCCGTGGGTTATTACAGCCCACAATGGCAACAGCCCCTCGCAGCACACCAGCTTTTATCGCGTCAATCGCCGGACGGTAGGAACCAAGTTCGTCCACATGGCTGTTGGTCACCCCATCAAGATGTCTGATAATTTGCTCACAAGGATAACCTACAGTGGCGGCTTGCTTGTGTTCAGGGATGAATACCCGTGACGGCTCCCGGTTTTGATAGTTATCCACCGCCATTCTTACCAGGTCCTTGGCCTGTTCAAAGGCTGTTTCCGGCTTAAATTCCACATAAATAGAACCAGGGATACGGGCGATTGGGGAACTGGTAACAAATTTCGTATGAAAACATTCACTTAAAGAAGATAAGGATGGAAATATACACTGGACATCCACGCACATCATCTCTACAGCGCCAGTAAGGATCGCGTTTTCCTGTTGCAGGAAGTTTCCCGCCATCCGCACCCCATGCCGCATGGCAATTTCGTTGGCAGTACAGCAAAGCCCCACGACATTGATCCCCTTGGAACCCTTACTTCTGGAGTAATCCACCAGCTCCTTTACTTCAGCGGCAGTTACAACCATCTCGGAAAAAGCGGGATCATGGCCGTGTACCACAATATTGACCATATCCTTCTCTAATACCCCCAGGTTTCCTTCAGTGTTCCATACCGTAGGGGTTCCAAAAAGGATGTCAGTGATCTCTGTACCTATCATAGAGCCGCCCCAGCCATTAGACAAACTGGTTCTGAGTCCCTGCCGCACCAGAACTTCAGCATCGGCGGTATTTCCCATGTGGGTCATGTGAAGGGAGGTGGCGATTTCCCGATCTATGGCGCGGGGTTCTATGCCCTGATCATGCCAAACTCTTTGCCGCGCCGGGATAGCCCGCTTAATGAAACGCTGAGTACCAGCGATTTTCCCAAATTCATGGAGCCCAGTTTCGGCAACCTCGTGGGCAATATCGTAAATATCCCGGCCTTCAGTGGGAATCTCCCATTCCTTAGCCAGACGGATAAGTTTTTGTTCGTCCCTGACATGGTAATTTCCCTCTGGGCTTGAGCTGAGAAGTACATGGAGGATTTCCCGTGCATGGTCTGAGTGAGCTGAAGTTCCTGCCGCAATGGTTCTGAGATAGTTTCGTCCCGCGATGGCATGGGCGTCGGCGCCACAGATGCCCCGTGAAGCCTTTGGAGTAATCCGGCAGGGGCCCATCGAACAGTTTCTACAGCAGATGCCGTCTTCTCCGAACCTGCAATGGGGAGTCTGGTTTTTGTTGCGATCCTCCCACGTTTCCGCGCATACCGCGCAGGCAGTTTCTTTAAGTTTGGCGGCATCCGCCTCCATCTGCTCAATAGTAGTAACATGTTCAAGGATTTTCAAAACCCAACTCCTTAAATTGATATCCTTATCATAAATAATCTTAAAATTTATTCCTTGATTCATTTGCTAAGAATTAGAACTATGTTGTCAAGTTCCCCGATTAGCTTATTTTCCAACTTCCAATTGCTTGACAGGATAAAAAAGTGGATTGATCATACCACTAATGAGGTAACTGATGATTATTATAGGTGAAAAAATTAACGGATCTATCCCGTCTGTTGCTAAAGCAATTGCGGAGAAAGACGTAAAGTATATTCGGCGTTTGGCAAAAAAGCAGTCTCTGGCAAAGGCTCATTTTCTTGATGTATGCGCTTCGGTTGCGCCGGACGTGGAATATGAAACGCTCAAATGGCTTATTGATTTGGTTCAGGAAGTAACAGATATTCCTATTTCCATCGACAGTCCCAATGCTAGAATTTTCGCGCAGCTAATCCCTCTCTGTAAGAAACCAGGTATCATTAACTCCGTATCTATGGAAGGGGACAAGATTGAACGGGTGTTTCCCGTGATCGCTGATACGACCTGGAACTGCGTGGCTCTCCTTTGCGATGATACAGGGATTCCAGAAACTGCGGATAAGCGGCTTGAGGTTTTCGATGCCATTTTGAAGAAAGCCGCAGCTTACCGGATCTCCCCAGACCGGCTGTATATCGATCCAGTGGTCGAAATGCTGGCTTCGTCGGAAAGCGGAATCGACAAGATTATTGCCACTATCAAGAAGGTAAAGGAAATCTGTCCCGATGTTCATATCACCAGCGGAGCCAGCAATATTTCCTATCAACTGCCCCTGCGAAAATTTATCAACCGCAGCTTCATAATCCTCTGCATGGGCGCGGGAATGGACAGTGCCATCGTCGATCCTCTTAACACAGACATGCTGGGTCTTATCTATGCCGCAGAAGCGCTTTTGGGCCGGGACGAAATGTGCATTGAGTACATCACTGCTTTCAGAGAAGGGCTTTTGGAAACACCAGCAAAGGGTTAAATAGACCCTTTTTGGTCTATCCCTTTAAGTCTAGCGATAACCACTTCTCCAACTACGGCGATGTCTTCGGCGGTAAAGGCGGGGACAAAATTTTCATTGAAAAGGATTTGGGCTGAGGGAGGAAATTCATCGTCCCCAGCCCAGAGTAGAATATCCATATAGAGGCCATTGATAAATTCAAAGCGGTACCCCGCGTCTCCCTTGTCTAGGGCTTCGGCGCGGAAAGTTCCCATAATCCGCCGGAAGTTTTCTAGGTCATTTCCAAACGCATTGGCCAAACGTTTGATACACCGGTTCTCAAAGTTCCGGTAATACACTTCCCCCCACGGTATCTCCCGGTAAGAGAGTCGTCTCCCTGCGGCTTCAGTATAACGTCCCTCACAGAGGTAGCGGAGAAAAAGGATATTTTCATAGCCTCGCTCCACTCGCTTTCCCTCCGTGTCATGGAGTTCAAACTCTGGAAACGTGGCACGATACGTTTTCCCCATAATGCGCAACTCAAAGGCCGATTCCTCCCGCAGAAAAGGAAGCGCACAACGCCGGGCAATCTCGGCAGAACTGAGTGTCCTATAAATAGAGTTGAAATGCTCCAAAGATCGCTGTACGTGGTCTTTTTTTTCAGTTTCCATCATGTAAACAAAGCTCCGTTAGTGTGGGGTAAAAAACAGGCGGCAATGAATTCATCCATGTATGAAGCATGGGCGGATAATTCCAGATAGGTCAAGCCCTGGGCGATTTCAGCTATCCTTCCGGCTGCTCCACAGGAGACCGCCATAGCGTACGCGCCATACAAGGAGGTATTGCCAATATAGTGGTAGCGTTCAGAGGGAAGTTTAGGGAGCATACCGATGCGGATCGCCCCTTCCACATTGATGCCGCTGCCAATGCCCCCAGAGATATAGACCTCCTCAATGGCCTCCATGCTGAAATCCAGCATGGCAAGCATGGTTCTGATAGCTGAGAAGATCGCCCCCTTAGCGCGGATAAAGTTGTCGATATCCCCCTCAGTGATCAACAGGTTCTGGGCGATGGTATAAGTCCCCATGCCGTACTCATCGCGGTGTATCCGCTTTCCTTCCCGGACGAACTTTCCCCGCGCATTAATAATACCGCAGCGGAAAAGTTCCCCGATTATATCAATAAGTCCAGAACCACAAAGACCCACTGGCTTTCCATTGCCGATGACGGTCAAGGTTGGTTCCATAGTCGCTTCGTCAATGCGGCAGGCTTCAACAGCGCCGTCAGTCGCCCTCATTCCGCAACTTATATCCCCTCCTTCAAAGGCTGGTCCCGCAGAACAGGCGCAGCTTATGAGGAATTCGTCGTTACCAAAGACCAGCTCCCCGTTGGTTCCCAGGTCTATAAAGAGGGAATACGTTTTCTTCTTGAAGATCATGGACGAGAACACTCCGGCGCTGATGTCGCCTCCCACATAACTGCCGACCGCAGGAGCCATGATCAGTTCCGCGTCAGGATGTACTGCCAAACCCGCGTCAACGCACCGGAGTCGCCCTGCCTGAAAAAAGGCCGGGACATAAGGCTCCAGCCGTATATTATCCGCGTAAACCCCTAAGAAGAGATGGGTCATGGTGGTATTGGCCGCGATCGCCGCTCGGTATATCTGTTCCAGCGGAACCCCCGCGCTGTCGCAAAGGCCCCGGACAAGGGGGATGACACTGTCTTCGCTTATCGCTTTTCGCAGCCGTTCAAGGCCCCCAGGACGGGTACTTTCAATGATGCGGTTGATCACATCCGCCCCATAACGTATCTGACCATTTCCCCCGGAACCTGCGGCCAGAACTTCCCCAGTCTGAATATCCACTAGTACCGCAGCTACTGTGGTGGTTCCAATGTCAATGGCAAGACCAGCCATCACCGGCGCTTCACCGGCGGGGAACAGGTCTAGAACCCGGTATTCACCACCAGTCTCTTCCCGAAGCACGCAGGTACAGGCAAAGCGAGACTCCCGCAGTATTCGGGGCAGCTTCCGCAGCGCGTAGAGGCTTAGGTCTACAGTCCCCACCGACCGAGACCGAAGTTTTTCCGCAATGTACCTGACCAGCCGTTCCCGATCCGCAAGGGGATCATCGGGACTCGGCTGCCCGATGTCTATTGACAGGAGTTCAATGCCGCTGTCCTGAGTTCCCAGGGCGGAACCAAGATACCCCATATCCCTCAGTTCTCCCCGAAGACGTTCAAAGGCCGCTTTGTCCCGGACTGTTTGGAGTTCCGTTACCTTAATGCGATTCTTATAAGCTCCGGCAGCGGCTGGTACTAGAACCGCTACATCCGATTCAGCTCTGGAAGCGCAGGCAAGACGCCAGCCATCAGCATAGTCATCTGGGGAGATAAACCGCTGGTTTTCACTCTCCACCTTTCCCTCAATAACCTTGACGCGGCATTTCCCACAGGCGCCGTTTCCCGAACAGGGAGCGTCAATGGCGATACCAGCCTTTTTTGCCGCATCCAGCAGGGACTCATTCGCGGAAATTTCAAGCTCCGTTTCCGCGCCGCCCTCAACTCTAAACAGAACGTTGCTTATCATACCGCTTTTAGCTTTTGGATGATTTCCCCCAAGGCTGTCTTTATTGGTCCGTCTTCCCGCAGTTCGATCAGGGGTTTCCCCTTTGCGTCATACTGATACACATCCTCGTCTTGGGGTAGTACGCCGACGAGGGACAATTTCTGGGCATGGATTTCATCCAAGATACCTTCCTCCAGTTTCCCGCTTGGCGCACGGTTTACAATGAGATGTACCTCTTTTACCGCCATATCTAACTGCCCGATCATCTCGGCTATCCTGCCCGCTGCCTGGATGCCCCGCCGGGAACAATCGCTGATAAGGAGTATCAGGTCTACCGGCGGCAGAATCCCCCGGCTTATATGCTCCAATCCCGCCTCGTTATCCACCACAAGGTACTGGTAGTTCTGATAATACTTTCTAATTTGCGCCCGGAGCAGGTCATTGACAAAACAGTAGCAGCCCTTTCCCTGGGTTCTCCCCATGATCAGGAGATCGTAATCCTTTTCCTCTGTCAGGGCTGAACCGAACCGGAAATCCGCGTATTCCTGTTTGGACATACCCAGCGGTATGGGGCCTTTTTCCATCAAATCCGACTTGGCTATCTCTTCCCGAATATCTCCGAGTGTGATTGGTTTTTCTACCCCCAGAACCTCGTTCAGGTTGGAGTTCGCGTCGGCGTCCACCGCCAGAACCGGTCCCTTCCCCGTCTTCACCAGGTGATCCACAAAGAGGCCGCAGACCGTTGTTTTTCCTGTGCCGCCCTTGCCCGCGAAAGCTATCGTATAGGTCATCCGTATCTTCCTCCCAACTGTATTCAATTCTCGCTTCAAGGTTAGCACGGCTTGATCAGCGCAACAAGTCTTAATAGGCCAAATGCCGCGTCTCACCGGAGAACCTTCTAGTCGTTCTGCTCAGAGAGCCGGTTGTTTTGTTCAGAGAACCAGATGTTTTGCTTAGAGAGCCGATTGTTCTGCTTAGAGAACCAGCCGTTCTGCTCAGAGAAGCGATTGTTCTGTTCAGAGAGTCGAGTGTTCTGCTTAGAGAGCCGGTTGTTATGCTCAGAGAGCCGGTTGTTTTGTTAAGAGAACCAGACGTTTTTCTTAGAGAGACAGACGTTTTGCTTAGAGAAGCGATTGTTCTGCTCAGAGAGCCGACTGTTCTGTTCAGAGAGTCAATCGTTCTGCTTAGAGAGCCGGTTGTTCTGCTTAGAGAGCCGGTTGTTCTGCTCAGAGAGCCGACTGTTCTGCTCAGAGAGCCGACTGTTCTGTTCAGAGAGTCAATCGTTCTGCTCAGAGAGCCGGTTGTTCTGCTCAGAGAACCAGTTGTTTTGCTTAGAGAACCGGTTGTTTTGCTCAGAGAACCGGTTGTTTTGTTTAGAGAGCCAATCACTCTGCTCAGAGAGTCAGCCGTTCTGCTCAGAGAGCTGGTTGTTCTGCTCAGAGAGCCGCTTGTTCTGCCCAGAAAGCCAATCGTTCTGTTCAGAAAACCGGTTGTTCTATTCAGAGAGTCAGCCGTTCTGCTCAGAGAGTCGCTTGTTCTGCTTAGAGAACCGGTTGTTCTGCTCAGAGAGTCAATCACCCTGCTCAGAGAGTCAATCACCCTGCTCAGAGAGTCGCTTGTTCTACTTAGAGAGTCAATCGTTCTGCTTAGAGAGCCAGCCGTTCTGCTCAGAGAGTCAATCGTTCTGCTCAGAGAGTCAGCCGTTCTGCTCAGAGAGTCGGTTGTTCTGCTCAGAGAGCCGGTTGTTCTGCTCAGAGAGCCAGCCGTTCTGTTCAGAGAGCCAGTTGTTCTGCTCAGAGAATAAATCGTTCTGTTCAGAGAACCAGCCGTTCTGCTTAGAGAATAAATCGTTCTGCTCAAAGAAAAAATTGTTCTGTTCTAAACTCCGGTTATCTCGTTCAGAACGAGGTGTATCTAGCTTTGCGCTCTGATGGGGCGGTTCTTAGCCTTGGTGATGTTAGGGAATGGCAGCGTTTCATAAAAAGCTCGAAGTTCGGCCATAAGGAGAGAGCATTGAGTCTGGCTTTGCAAACGGCGGTGAGTCAGGCTATGCTATTTCCATGCGTTTATTTGAAGTAGTTTCTCCATTCAAACCCGCAGGCGATCAGGGAGCGGCCATTGCCGCGCTTGCTGCGGGTGTCAAAGCCGGCGACCAATATCAAACCCTCAAAGGCGTTACTGGTTCGGGAAAAACGTTTACTATGGCGAAGATTATTGAGGCAACCCAGCTTCCTACCCTCATCGTGAGCCATAACAAAACGCTCGCGGCCCAGCTCTTTCGGGAGTTCAAGGGCTTTTTCCCCCATAACGCTGTGGAATACTTTGTCTCCTACTATGATTACTACCAGCCGGAAGCCTATGTTGCCAGCCGCGACCTGTATATTGAGAAAGATGCTTCCATCAACAAGGAGATTGAGCGAATGAGGCTTTCAGCAACGCGCAGCCTCATGGAACGGGAAGATGTGATCATCGTGGCAACGGTGTCCTGCATCTACGGGCTTGCCACGCCAGAGGTCTACCGTGAAATGAGTTCCGCGTTTGCCGTAGGTGAAGTGATCGACGTAGACGCTCTCATACGGCGCTTCGTGGAACTCCAGTATGAGCGGAATGACGCGGTGCTGGAACGGGGCAATTTCCGCAGGCGCGGGGACACGCTCGACATATTCCCCGCTTACCTAGAAGAAGCCTATCGCATTGACCTTGACTGGGATACCGTGAAGCGGATACGGCGCTTTAACCCCATCTCCGGCGAATACCTTGAGGAACTGGATCGCGCCGTGATCTATCCGGCCAAGCAGTTTGTCATGCCGCTGTATATGGTACAGCGCGCACTGGATAAGATACGCGCTGAACTCGCTGCTCGTTATGAAGAACTAAGGAGTCAAGGCAAAGTGCTGGAGGCTGAGCGGCTCAAGACCCGCGTTGAGTACGATATCGTAATGCTGGACGAGATGGGTTACTGCCCGGGCATAGAGAACTATTCCGCGCCGCTTGCTGGACGCAGCCCTGGGGATCCGCCGGACACGCTCATTGACTATTTCCCCAAAAACGCCAACGGTCCAGCTCACCTCACCTTTATTGATGAAAGCCATGTCAGCCTTCCCCAGATTGGCGCCATGTACGCGGGCGACCGGAGTAGGAAAACAAACCTCGTGGAGTATGGCTTTCGCCTGCCCTGCGCTTTGGATAATCGCCCCCTGCGTTATGATGAGTTTGTAAGCCGTGTTGGTAAAACGATCTATGTGTCGGCGACTCCGAGTAAGGCTGAAATCGAAAACTCCAAGCAGGTGGTTGAACAGCTTATACGGCCAACCGGCCTCCTTGATCCAGAAGTCGATGTGCGACCGAGCGAAGGTCAGATGGAGGACATCTACGCTGAGGTGTGCCAGCGTATTGACGCTGGTGAACGCTCCCTCATTCTCACGCTTACCAAGAAAATGGCTGAAGACCTCACCGACTATCTTAGCCATAGGGAACTCAAGGTGCGTTATATCCACAGTGAGGTTGAGACCATTGAGCGTGTAGAGATACTTACCCAGTTACGACAAGGCGCGTTTGATGTGCTTGTGGGTATAAACCTTCTACGTGAAGGCATTGACCTGCCGGAAGTTTCGTTTATAGCGATTCTGGACGCGGACAAGATCGGGTTTCTTCGCTCGCTCACCAGCCTTATCCAGATCATAGGCCGGGCAGCGCGGAATGCCGCTGGCAAGGTGGTGATGTATGCTGACCGCATGAGCGACGCTATGAGAGAAGCCATTGCTGAAACGAACCGCCGCCGCGCCGCGCAGATTGCCTATAACAAAAAGCACGGCATCACGCCTGCCACAGTGAAAAAGGCTGTTGCCGACATTCTCGTCCGCCACGCGACTGAGGGGCAGGAGACCGCCGCCGCTTCGATTGAAGTGCTTAAAAAGTCGTACAACATCCTTATTCCATCTGAAAAGAAAAAGCTCCTCGCCGCGCTTAACGCTGAAATGCTGGAACACGCCAAAAAACTTGAGTTTGAGCAAGCCGCCGCAGTCCGCGACGAGATTCAGCGACTGGGCGGGTAAATCAATGAGAATTACGATAAAAAATAACGAGGCGTCTGTACTCAGCACTCTGAGAAATATGGGCGCTGCGATCAGTGCGCCTTGCGGCGGACGGCATGTGTGCGGGAAATGCAAGGTTAAACTCATTGAAGGCCGTATTCTCGGCGACACAGACAATGCCGGGAACTTTCTCGCCTGTCAGAGTATTCCCCTGTCAGACATCACTGTGGAATTGCCTGATGAGCTTATCATAAAGAACGGGGTGGAGGCGGCGGCGGCTTTCTCGCCTGTTGCGCGTTCCGGCGTTGCTCTGGACATTGGTACAACCACGCTTTCCGCCCGCCTGATTGACCTCGACACCGGCGTGATTCTGGACACCCGCTCGGAACTGAATGACCAGCGCGTCTTTGGCGCTGACGTGATGAGCCGGATTAACGCTGCCAGAAACGGGAATACAGCGGAGCTGTTCGGCCTTATCAAGCGGCAGACGCAAAGGATACTCAGCTCATTTAGAGTAAACGAAATCGAACAACTCACGGTCAGCGGCAATACAACCATGCTCCATCTCTTCACCAATATTGACCCGTCCAGCATGGGGGAATTGCCCTTTACGCCGGTATTTCTCACGGAACGGGACATAGCCGGTGCCGCGCTTTCCTTGCCTGTGGGCGTGGTCAAACTCTTGCCGTCGATTGCGGCCTTTATTGGCAGCGACATTGTGGCTGGCCTTAGCTTTCTCGACATACTACATGGTGATAATAACGCCCTCTTCATTGACATTGGTACCAATGGCGAGATGGCTCTGTTTCATGATGGAAAACTGTACTGCTGTTCTACTGCTGCCGGGCCAGCCTTTGAGGGCGCGGAAATCTCCTGCGGTATAGGTTCTATCCCTGGCGCTATTAACAAGATCGCGTGGTCAGCCGAAGATAGCCGGCTTTCCTTTACCACTATCGGGGATGTGTCTCCCCTCGGGGTCTGTGGCTGTGGCCTCATCGACGCTATAGCTATCATGCTTTCCACTGGTGTCATCGATGAAACTGGCGCGATGGATACTGGGCGTTTTACGATTAGTGAAGGTATTTCGCTGATAAACCGCGATGTACGGCAGTTTCAGTTAGCCAAGAGCGCGATTCTGTCTGGCATCAAGATACTGTGTAAAAACGCTGGCGTGGAATTAAGCGAAGTGAGCGTGGTTTTTATTGCCGGGGGCCTGGGCTTTTTCATTGACCAGCGAAACGCGGTGTGCGCTGGTCTTTTGCCCAGGGTATTTCTCAACAGGATCAAGGTCTGCGGCAACCTGAGTCTGCAAGGCGCGGTTCAGTACCTCAAAGACCCCGCGTTTCTCATGGCCGCCAAAGCCATTATCAGCAAAAGCGTTCCGCTCGATCTCGCCGCTGATCCGGCCTTCATGGACGAGTTCGCGCAAAATATGCTGTTTGAGGAAACAAGCGGCTTGTACATTGCGGGATAAACATTATTTATGTTTATTTACTCAACTTTAAACCGCGAAACTTCCTGCATCAGAATATTGATGTCCTTGTGATTCTGACTAGACAGTTCATTCACCCGGTTTATTGCCACGTTGATCTGCTTCGCGCCCGATGCTATCTCATTCATGCCTCCGGTGATCTCTTGGGTCGCCTTTTCAAGATTTTCGCCTTCATGGATCACTTCTGTGCTGCCTTCAAGCATCTCCGTGGAGCTGGCTTTTACCTGTCCGGTGATCTCGTTCACCTGCCCGATGGCATCTAAAATCTGCTTGCTCCCCACGCGCTGTTCCTCCATGGCGCTGAGGATGTTCTCCTCCTGCTCTGCCACGGTCTTAACACCACTATCAATAGCCTCGAATTTGTTTAAAACATTGTCAGTGGATGCGGTTATTTTGTCGATGGATTCCTTGATTTTCTTGAGCACTGTGGAAATGGTCTTGCTCTGCTCGCTGGAGTTTTCGGCAAGCTTACGGATTTCATCTGCAACCACGGCGAAGCCCTTGCCAGCCTCGCCAGCGTGTGCCGCCTCAATAGCGGCGTTCATTGAGAGGAGGTTGGTCTGACTGGCGATGTTTTCCATCACCGCGTTGATTTCTAAAAGGCCTTCAGACTCGTGGGCTATTTCCTGGATGTCGGCGGACACTTCCTGCAAACCCGTGTGGCCCACTTCAGCGGCGCTTATCAGTTCTTTTACATTGCCACCGTTTTTCACCAGCGTATTGGTGACGGACTGTATGCTGGCGAGCATCTCCTCAATGGCGCTGGAAGACCGGGCAACGCTGACGGTCTGCTTTTTCACATAGTTATTCAGCTTATCGATGTTCATGGAGATCTGTTCCATGGTGGCATTGGTCTCGGTTACAGAGGCGCTTTGGTTTACCACGAGGCCTTTGATGCTCTGGATGTTGGCGGCGATCTCGTTAATAGCCGTGGCGGTCTCGGTCATGTTGGTGGATAGTTCGCCGCCGATGCCGAAGAGTTTGACGCTCTGCTCTTTGATGGTGATGATGAGGTGCCGAATCTTTTCCATAGTCTGGTTGAAGGAACGGCTGATGTCCCCGATCTCGTCCTTGCTCGTGATTTCAAGTTGCCGCGTCAGGTTCCCTTCGCCTATATCGGCAAAGGTTGCCATCATCAAGCTAAGGGGCCGACTTATGGAACGCGCCATAAAGAAGATCGCAATGAAGATAAGAACTAGCATCCCCGCTACAATGGGGAGGGCGAGGTTCAGCATCCGTAGAACAGGCTCGTTGATAACGCTCATTGGAATACCTATTAAAAGCGACCACGGCGTGGTGGTATTTCCCACCTGTATCGGGACGACGGTAAAAAACATTTCATTTCCCTGTCTGGTGGCGGAGAATGAATAGGTCTTACCGTCTTTGACTGCCTGTATCAGCGTGTCCAGATTGTCGCCGACCATATCCGCTTCCGTATCCTTCATGTGCTTACCCACCAGCGTTGGATCAAAATGGGCGGCTACAACTCCACCGTTACTGTAGATTGCGGCAATACTTCCCGGAAAGGGACGGATCGCCTGTACCGTTTTCTGTATATCATCAATGGCGATGTCGATAAGCGCCGATCCTAGTACGCGCCCTGAGACTTTGGCTGGCACAGTAACGGTGGCGACTAACTTTTGTGTCCCGGCGACATTATACAGATATGGGTCGATCAAGGTTTCGTTTCCGGTACGTTTGGCGATAAGGTAATAGTCCCCTGCGCCGGGAACATCGTAATCTTCGAGGGGGCTCACGACGGGTCCATTTGCCGTCCTCGTCCAGTAGGAGATGAAACGCCCGCTCGCGTCCGTTCCTGGAGTGTTCGCGTACTGGGCATCCATGCCGTCCAGAGCGTTGGGTTCCCAGCAGCTTCCCACCCCGGTTATGGCCGGATTCGCCACCACGATCCCTTCCAGCATCATGTTAAAAATCTGCCGCCTGAGGGACGGTTCCAGGGACTCATAAGCCTTTTCCATAATATTGCTGATGGTCCGGGTGGAATCCGTAAACACCTCAAACCAAACCTGGGTTTGGCTGGCTTCCTGTTTTGCTAGATTCTTAATCTCACTGTGTACTCGTGCGGTTATTTCCTTCTGGGCGGAAAGCAGTACCACCGAAATTAAGATGCCGATACCGAACAGCACGATGGCGAAAATCATAAGGGTTAGTTTTTTACCTATTTTCATGAAATGCTCCTTAATTATTATACAAAGTTCTTCTATGGCGGTTTAATTCGACGTTTTTACTACGCGGAAACTCCACATACCTTATTCCTTGTATGAAGAAATTTTTATTTTTTGCCCCTATAGGAGGCGGAGGTGTGAGGGGCAATCGCCCTACATAAAAGGTGGGCGATTGGCCTACCTTTCTTTTTTTTATGCTGCATAATAAGCTGGGCGCTGCCTCAAGCAAGCCAAAACAATAGACTTTATTCAACTTTGAACTTAGAGATTTCGGCGACAAGGCTATCAATCGTATCCTTGTTCTTACCACTGAGCGTGTTCACCTGATTCACAGCGGTGTTGATCTGGTCAGCACCGGTCGACATTTCATTCATCCCGTCGGTGATCTCTTGGGTTAGCATCTCAAGATTCTTGCTCTCATTGATAACTTGCTTGCTACCTTCCTGCATCTCGATTGAGCTGCCCTTCACAAGCTGCGTGAGATTGTTGAGTTCCCCCACCGACTCAAGCACCTGCTGACTACCCGCGCTCTGCTCTTCCATCGCGCTCCTGATATTGTCTTCCTGAAGAGAGACCGTCTTTACCCCGGCGTCTATAGCCGCGAACTTATTTAGTACCGCATCGGTGGACTTTGAGATTTTGTCGATGGATTCCTTGATCTTCTTCAGCACTGAGGAAATGGTCTTGGACTGTTCACCAGAGGATTCGGCGAGTTTCCGTATCTCGTCAGCCACAACAGCAAAGCCCTTTCCAGCCTCTCCCGCGTGCGCTGCCTCAATAGCCGCATTCATTGAGAGGAGGTTGGTCTGGCTCGCAATGTTTTCCATCACCGAGTTGATTTCGAGGAGACCTTCTGACTCACGAGCAATCTCCTGTATGTTCGCCGCCACTTCCTGAAGTCCCGTCCGCCCGACTTCTGAAGCGTTCGCAAGTCCACTCACATTAGCCGCGTTCTTAATCAAGGTCTGCGTTACCGACTGGATGTTGGCGAGCATTTCTTCAATCGCCGAGGAAGAACGAGACACGCTTCCGCTCTGGTTGTCCACATTACTGTTGAGCTTATCAATATTGAGTGATATCTGTTCCATAGTGGCGTTGGTTTCAGTAACCGACGCTGACTGGTTGATGACACGTTCCTTGATCGAGCCAATATTCGCGGCAATTTGGTTCACCGCCGTCGCAGTCTGGTTCATGTTAGACGCAAGCTCGTTCCCTATGTCTAACATAGCCATAGACAGGTGTTTAATATTGACAGTCATGGCTCTGATCTTTTCCATCGTTATATTGAAGTAGATTCCGAGATCCCCGATTTCATCCTGTGTGTGGATCTCCAAGCGCTGTGTCAGGTCGCCTTCTCCTTGGGAAATATCCTTTATGGCGATGGCAACTCTTGCGATACGGTTCGTTACGGTTCTAATCACTAGGAAAGCAGTTACAGCCCCAATAACTAGAGCGATAGCAATAATAATTATCGTGAATTTGGTTAAGGCATTCACGCGAGCGAATACTGTTTCCTCATCAACAGAAGAGAGGAGTGTCCAAGCGGTTTTCACCTCTCCCACATAGAACGGATAGGATTCAAATATGCGTCCATCTCCATTGCCTGGATGGGGCTGTCCGCTTTTCAGTGATGCTTCTGTATCGGACGCGGCCTGCTCTCCCAATATACTGATAGATAATGGATCCCGTATATTCTTGCCCACCATGCTGGAATCATAATGCGCCGCGATGGTTCCATTGTTGGAATACAAAACCGCCCGACCGGTCCCAAAGGGTTTTACCGTTTTTATGAGAGTCGACGACGGGGTCAAATCAAGCATGATGCCTACGCGCCCTACGATCTGCCCATTAGTAATGATGGGATAACACAGCCGGGCAACTAGAATCTGATTACCGTTCATACTGGTAAAATACGGATTGTTAAAAACCGGCTCGGCTTTATCGAGATTAGCAATTATCTCGTTATACAGTTCATATTGCGAGAGAGGGCGCTTTTCAGGCCTTCCTGATCTCTGCGTATACCAAGTCATATACCTGCCTGTGGAATCGCTTCCCTCGTTATTGACGTATGCCGCGTCATTGCCATCCAGCGCATTTGGCTTCCAGAAGGTGAAAATCCCCACGAAGTTGGAGTTTGACTGTATGATACTCTCCATTGTGGCGTCATACCGCTCACGCCGTTCTTCAGCCGGCACATCTGGGTATGAATGCATGATATTCGCAAGAGTCTTGGCTATGGTCAGGTAATTCTCATAAATGCTACTTAGTCTGAACGCATACATACCACTCATGTTTGTCAGGACGTCCTCCGCCGCCGTTCGTTGGGACGAACGGGCCTGTACGAGGAGAATGGCCGATACCCCTATGACCGATACTGCTATCAGTGCAAACACAATTAATGGTAACTTTACTTTCAGCTTCATAAACTACTCCTTTTCTTTATTTAAGAAATTCACCGCCTATAGTCGGTCTGCGACGCGGATTTTTCTTGTTTTTTAAATTATAAGATGTTTATATTATAAGAAATTCATAATAGTTCGTCTACCCTTTCCATAACGCCATGCCTAGCATTCAAAGAATAAGCATTAGTATCACATCATGAGCGCATGATGACTAGTTCTTCTTAACTTAACGGGTTTTAGAGGAAACTTTTATAATTGCTACTCAGTCTCCTGTGCATAAAAAGGTGCGAGGATCACTCCTCGCACCTAGTAAACACATGAAAAACTGAGCGCCACCATTAGATTTGTGTCAAGACGTCTACTCAAAAAAAGCGCGGCAGGCTTCAGCAGCAGAAGCAGCGTCCGATGTGTAGGCGTCCGCGCCAATCTCTTCGGCAAAACTCTGGGTGACCGGAGCGCCGCCGACCATGATCTTCACCTGATCGCGGAGACCGGCCTGCTTGATGGCGTCGATCGTGTCCTTCTGTGCCATCATGGTGGTGGTTAAGAGGGCTGAAAGGCAGACAACTTTTGCGCCGGAAGTCTTGATAGCGTCAATGACCTTTTCCGGGCTACAGTCAACGCCGAGGTCAAGCACTTCAATGCCTTTGCCCTCAACCATCATCTTGACAAGGTTCTTGCCAATGTCGTGGAGGTCTCCTTTGACCGTACAGATGATAGCCTTACCCACTGGCTGAATGCCGGCCTGCGCCAGCGCAGGCTTGAGCGTGGCACTCGCCTTGTTCATCGCACGTGCGGCAATAAGCACCTCCGGCACAAAGACCTCGCCGTCCCTGAACTTCTTGCCAATCAGATTCATGCCTGTGATCAGTCCTTTGTCCAGAATATCCGCCGGCGAAGCTCCCGCTTCCAACGCTTTCTGAACAGCCACTATGATGTCTTTCGCCTTTCCTTTTTGCAAAAGTTCGGAAATTTCAGTAAAGTTACCCGAAAAATCACTCATAAATATACTCCTTCTTTGCTTCTCTATCTGTTCGTTTGTTTCAGTTCACACACCCCAAAGCCAGGGTAACGACAAGTACCTGTTTAAATGTTAAAATATGATAAACTACAGTATAAGTATTAGCAATCACATAGTTTGCTGAAAAAGAGTAAATTTTTGTCATAATCCGCTTCTGGCGGTAAAGTCGGCGCACTAGAATTGTCGCCAAACGGCTGGAACTTCACTCTGGTATTCGGCTATGATGGAGTAGAGGTTGCTGTCTTGAAGAAGTTCACGTTCTTTCTATTGATAACAATAATAACAATCGCTTTTTTCCTGTGTCTCGCTTGTTCCCGAAGTGCGCCCCGTATTCCCTATGGCGTCATACAGCTTGTGTACTACCAAGGGCAGGACGCACCGGAAGAGCGATTCTCGTTTTTCGTGCTGGCGGAAGACGATGACGGGATCGAGAATCTTGAGAATCTGTACCTTTATCATGACCATGAGGGGCTGCGCTGGCAGTTCTCGTTTGATGACTGGATCAGTTTTGATGACAACGGTAAAACCTGGATCGGAAGTCGCGCCATTGCCATGCCGAATAATGAAAACCTGCCGCGAGGCCAGTACCGCGTGGTGCTGATCAACAAGGGTGGGGAACGAACCGAGCGGACGCTTGCCTTTGACGTGCCGGTTGAACCGCGTCATCCATTTCCACTCTTCAATGTGTCTGAGGGTAACTATACGATTGGGTCAAGTTATCCAAGCCATTCGTTTATCTGTTATGACGGGGAAGGCAATGTTACGCGAACTGTGCGTGTAGAAAACCTGAGTGGCACTATCGCATCGCTGGGGCTTTCATCAAATGTCAGGGCGTTGGTGCTGTGGGCGGAGGACGCGGAATACCAGACCTCCGCATTAACTGATCTGATTGCGATACGGTAAGTTTTATGGATAACAAAATGAGTGAGCGGAGTGCGGCGCGGGAGTACCGGATAAGAAGCTATGTCTTACGCGCTGGACGCATGAGCGACGCCCAGCGGCGTTCCTATGAAACCCTGTTTCCCCGCTATGGCATTCCGTTTGACGCTATAGCGCTTGACTATACCTCAGTCTTTGGCAAGCGGAACCCACTCATCATCGAGATTGGCTTTGGTATGGGCATTGCTACTGCTATGATCGCAGAGGCGAACCCCAGCGTGAACTATCTGGGCATTGAGGTATACAGGCCTGGAATCGGTAAGCTGCTCTGGGAAATTGAGCGAAGGAACCTTAGCAATGTCCGTATCATTGAACATGACGTGGTTGAAACTCTGGAACGTATGATTCCTGCGGCTTCTGTCGCGGGTTTTCATATCTTTTTCCCAGACCCTTGGCCTAAGAAGCGCCATCACAAGCGCCGCCTCATCACCCGGCCTTTCACGGGCTTGCTTGCATCGCGTTTGGCTCCCGGCGGCTATCTCTACATGGTTACCGACTGGGCTGAGTATGGCGACTGGGCGCTGGCGGAACTCAGCGCTACCCAGGGACTGCTCAATGCCTATGACGGCTTTGCCTTACCCCAGAGCTGGCGGCCTGAAACCAGGTTTGAGCGGAAAGGCATTGAAAAACAGCATATCGTCCGGGAGTTATATTTCAAACAAGGTTAAAAATATGACAAAAAAACAAAACGAGCGTATAAGCATACTGGAAGAACTTATCATAGGGTATCAAGCGTCGTACTATAATGGGGAAGCAGAAGTCTCTGACGCTGAATTCGACCGCTTATGGGACGAGTTAAAGCAACTCAAGCCTGACAGCTCTGTATTGACTAGAATTGGGGCTGACAATACTGACGGTTTCCCCAAGGCGCGTCATCTTATACCCATGGGTAGCCAGGACAAGGCCGCGAATCCCGAAGACTTTTGTGCATGGGCAGAGAAGATCGCGCCAATAAATGGTTTCATCGCGCAGTACAAGCTTGATGGAGCAAGCCTTGAGCTGCAATACGAGAATGGTAAGCTCTTGCGGGCGCTCACCCGTGGGGACGGCGTGATTGGCGACGACATCACGCAAAATGTTCGGCGCATGGGCGGGCTTGTCGCGGAACTGGGTGTTCCCTTCACTGGCGGGATTCGGGGCGAGGTACTTATGACCCGCGAGGTTTGGAAGATGAAGTATGCGGGCAAGGCAAACTGCCGCAACGCCGCGAATGGGATCATGCGGCGCAAGGGTGGCGAGGGCTGTGAAGACCTGATCCTCATAGTCTATGATGCCGCCGCGTCAGATAATGATGCTTTTTTTGTTGATGAGGTACAAAAGCTCGCATGGCTGAAAGAATGTGGCTTTTCCGTTGCCGAAACCCGCGAATTCACCGGCTTAAGCAGCGCTGAAGACATCATCGCCTATCGAACTGAGCTTGCTGCTGTCCGTGGTAGCCTGTCCATCAATATTGATGGCCTGGTGGTCAAGGATCGTGACACCAACATGGCCGACCTCCGTCGAGTCCGCCCTGAGCGGCAAATCGCCTTCAAGTTCGATCTGGAAGTGGCCTACAGCGTACTCAGAGCTGTGGAATGGAGCGAGGCTGGCGCGACCTATACACCGGTCGGTATCATTGATCCGGTACATCTGGCTGGAACCACAGTACAGCGGGCAAGTCTCAATAACCCTGACATGATCCGCAAACTGGGGTTGAAGATTGGCTCGCTGGTGTCAGTGGTGAAGCGTGGCGAAATCATACCGAAAATCGAAGGCATTGCTCCTCTGCCAATGCAAGAACCGGAGCGGGACATTGTGTTCCCCACTACCTGTGGCGTGTGCGGCGCTGTGTTGATTGATGCGGGAACGCGGCTCTATTGCCCTAATCCTGATTGCCCCAAACGCCTCCTCCATCGGCTTCATAAGTGGATCGCGGTGCTGGATATTCGGGAATTGGGAGATAAACTGATAAAACAGCTCTTCGATAAAAAGCGGGTGCGGCATATCAGCGACCTATATACACTGACCGCTCAGGAAGTCGCTGAATTTGAACGTATGGGCGAGCTTTCCGCAGCCAAAGTGGTACGCCACATTCGCAAGAAACGCGCATTGCCTCTCTCGGCCTTTATCGCGGGCTTTGACTTTGACGGCGTTGCCGAGGCCATCATGGAAAAAGTGCTTATGTCCGGCTTTGACACGCTGGAAAAACTCCGCGTCGCTACGATGGACGAGCTTGCCTCCGTATACGGGCTAGGCGAAGTTACCGCAAAGACCATTGTTGATGGCCTTGCCGCAGGCACCGCTGAGATGGACAAAGTGCTGGCGACTGGCCTCATCAGCATCGCGCCGCCGCCCACTGAGGCGGAACTGCCACTACGCGGCGTGTCATTCTGTTTCACCGGCGAGATGCGAGCCATGCGGCGAAACGAAGCCGAGGAAAAAGTACAGCGATTGGGGGGACAGGTAAAGGCATCAATAACTAAAGACCTTTCCTACCTTGTTACCAATGATCCGGAGTCTGGTTCCGCTAAAAACAAGAAAGCCCAGAGCCACGGCATCCCAATCATCGACGAAACCGCGTTTCTGGCCATATTAGCCGACCCCGCGAAAGCAAAAAACACCAGCAATGACGGCCTCTTGTTTGAGATGACTTGAATTTGCCATTCCAGACACCGTATTGTCGTAACATGAATAAACTTATACCAACAGAGAAACAGCGCACTTTCATGGATTGGGAACTGGGCGTATTCTTCCATTTTGGCATACGCACGTTTTACGAAGGACATCAGGACTGGGATATGAAAGAAATGTCCCTATCCGGCTTCAACCCTACGAAACTGGACTGTACCCAATGGATTGGCGCGGTAAAGGACGCGGGATTCAAATACGCGATCCTCGTGTGCAAGCACCACGACGGCTTTGCCAACTGGCCATCAAAGTATACAGCCTATTCGGTCGCTAACACGCCGTGGAAAAACGGTAACGGCGATGTGGTGCAAAACTTTTGCGACGCCTGCCGTCAGTATGGCATCAAGGTTGGTCTCTATTACTCACCAGCGGAATTTGACTCCAAAGACAAGGAAAATAAGGACTATGACGAGTATTTCATCAATCAGGTGAGCGAATTGCTCACCGGCTACGGCGTCATTGATTACCTCTGGTTTGACGGCTGTGGTTCCGAGGGGCATGAGTATGACTGGGGGCGCATCATCGCTGAGATTCGGCGGCTCCAGCCCGATACCCTCGTCTTCGGTTCGGTTGACCCTGACATCCGCTGGATCGGCAACGAGTCTGGTTATGCGCATAGCCCCAACCGCAACATTGTTGACGCGACCGAGTTTTCGGTACAGACAGACGATATGCAGACCTTCGCGGAACGGCGTTTTTTGCCCGCCGAGTGCGATTTCCGTATGAGACTGTATAACTGGTTTTACAGCGATACAGACGAGTGTACCGTGAAAAGCGTTGAGGAACTCATGGGCATCTATTACTACTCGGTGGGCAGAGGCGCAAACCTGCTTATCAACATCGGCCCTGACCGGCGCGGGCTTTTACCTGACGCTGATTGTCTGCGCTTGCTGGAATTTGGCGCTGAAATCCAGCGGCGTTTCGCCACACCTTTGGCCGGCGCACAAGCGCGGGATTACGACCGCCTTGTGTTTACAAGCAGCAAGCCAGCGC
Source organism: Treponema sp. (assembly GCA_031266875.1). Taxonomy (GTDB): domain Bacteria; phylum Spirochaetota; class Spirochaetia; order Treponematales; family Breznakiellaceae; genus JAIRMT01. The sequence goes on along the minus strand of JAISAE010000059.1, from coordinate 22,685 downwards.
TTGTCAGTCATGTGATACTCACTGAGTCGCTTGACCACGAAGACCCAATTGAGGCGTTCACCCTGCGGGCATACCCCTACACGTACGGCGCTCCCATCACAATATACGAGGGGCGAACCATCGGACACAAGGCGATCTGTCAGTTTCCACCCTTTCTTACGCAAAAAATCGAGCTTCTTGTCTCCAAACCAGAGCGGATCACAGGCTTTACGGTCTATTGAACTGGACAAGCAGACGCGAGAACCAATAATCATACAGGAGTAAGCTATGGATTATAAACAAGCCGGAGTCAACATTGAGGAAGGCTATCGGGCGGTGAGCACGTATCGGCGACTGGCGGAGGTAACAAAGAACAGCGCCACGCTTAACAGCATCGGGAGCTTCGCGGGAATGTTCTCCCTGAAAGAGCTTATCGCCGCAAGCGCAGGTATGAAAGAACCAGTTCTGGTTTCCGGTACTGACGGCGTTGGCACTAAACTGGAACTGGCGTTCCGTATGAAGAAGTACGATACAGTTGGCATTGATTGTGTTGCCATGTGCGTCAACGATGTGCTTTGCCACGGAGCAAAGCCGCTTTTCTTCCTTGACTACATCGCCTGTGGCAAACTTGACGCTGATGTGGCCACTTCGCTAGTCGGCGGCGTTGTCGAGGCGTGCTGCGAAACCAACAGTGTCTTGCTTGGCGGTGAGACCGCCGAGATGCCTGGGTTCTACGAAGAAGGCAAGTATGACATTGCAGGCTTCTGTGTGGGCATAGTTGACCGCGAAAAAATCATAGATGGCACCAAGGTGAGGGCTGGCGACGCGCTTCTAGGCATCGCGTCTTCAGGACCGCACTCAAGCGGCTTCAGCCTTATTCGTAAGGCCCTGCCCAACTTTGCCACAGAAGACTTTGAAGGCCGAAACATCGGCCTGACCCTGCTGGAACCCACGAGGCTCTATGTCAAATCTGTGCTTAGCCTGCTGAATCAGATCGAGATACACGGCGCGGCGCACATTACCGGCGGCGGCTTTTACGAGAATATCCCGCGTATGTTCGGCGCTCAAGCCTTTGACGCGCTCATCCACAACGGAAGCTGGCATATCCCGCCTATCTTCTTCCGCATTGCCTCTGGCACTGCCAGCAATAACCCCGATGGCAAGGCGCTCCTTGAAACAGACCCAGCCCTAAACAAACTCATGTTTAACACCTTTAACATGGGCATTGGCTTCGTCATTGCAGTTGACAAGGCTGACGTAGCTCAGGCAATTGCCTGTATCGGCAAGCAGGGACAGCCGGTCTGGGAGATCGGGCGCGTGGAACCAGCCGCCGGCGCAAGCAGCAGCGTGCGCTTTGTTTAACAGCTCAACTACACAAAAAGGCGCCTGATCTTCTGAGTAGCGGTTTTTTCAAAAGGCTCATCGCGTATCTCAATCCGGTGAATGTGGGAAAAGGCGGCCAGCTTTTTATTAACTATGGTTTTCAGTTCATCAAGTTTCTCGCCCACAGTCGCCAGCATGGTTTTAGCCCTCTCGCTTAACACAACAAGCGCCACGATTTCACCTCGTTCATCACCGTAAACCACAGCCTCTTCCACCAGATGCGAGGCGCTGAGGAGGCTTTCGATTTCTTCAGGATAGATGTTCTCCCCAGAAGGACCCAGGATCATGGCTTTGATACGACCGCGAATGGAGAGATGACGCTTTTTGTCCAGACCACCGATGTCGCCGGTTCTCAACCAGCCGTCAGGCGTGAAGGCTTCGCGGGTTCTTTGCTCATCATTGTAATAACCCAGCATGACATTGGGGCCACGAACCTGAATCTCGCCTACGGGCGTTTTGGAAGCGGCTTGTCCCTCAAGCGACGCAATGCGGACGTCCACGCCTTTGAGTACAGAACCAACTGAACGAAACGGGAAACAGTACGGCGCGGTTCCGGCAACTAAGGGCGCGGTTTCCGTAAGCCCATAGCCCGGAGCATAGGGGAAATGCACCTTGCGTAAAAAGGCTTCGGTTGCCTCGTCCAGCGGCGCACCGCCTATCCCCAAAAAGCGGAGCGAAGAACCAAGCATAGCGCGTAGCTTCCGGCCCGCAACATACAGCGCCAGCGGACGAGTCAGGAAACAGCGGTAGAGCGGCTGAGTCAGGAGCTTTGGAGCAATGCCATGGCGGTAGATTTTTTCTATGAAGAGCGGAACTGTTACCATCGCCGTTGGCCGAACAGCCTGAATCGCCGGAAACAGTATGCTTTGCGACGGAGGCCGGTCAAGGTAGGTAGTTGAAGCGCCATTCATCACCGCGTTGAGAAGCCCCAGCGTACATTCGTAGGTATGAGCCAGCGGCAGCACCGACAGAAGCCGGTCGTGCGGGAAAATCTTTACCAGCGATCTTGACTTGAGCGCGGTAAACACAAGGTTCCTGTTTGAGAGCATTACGCCCTTACTGTTCCCGCACGTACCAGAGGTGTATATGATAACAGAAAGCTCATCTTCATTCGTTGGCTCAAACTCCTCAGACAACTCAGGAAAACCCAGCCATTGCTCCCTGCCCTCACATGAAACACGCACCCGGTTGTTCTGAACGCTGTCGATGTAGATAAGCGGCAATGCCGGATTGAGCGTTGCCTCCACAGGGCGCGTGAGTTTGCGCACGGTTTTTTCCGTAACGCAGACGGCGCTGACGCCCGCGTGTAAGGCAATCGCGCTGATCTGCTCGGCGGAAAAGTCCGTGAGCGCCGGCACGCTGACCAGGCCGGCGCGGGCTGCCCCGAAGAAGACAATAGGCCATTCAGGACGGTTTTCCGAAAGAAGCATGAGGCGCGATCCGGCCTGTAACCCAAGCAGCCGGAACAGGGCGACAAAGCGGGCGCTGAGTGTCCCAAACTCCGCGTAACTGACGCGGGTCTTGATTCGGCCATTGCTATACAGGGCAAAGGCAGTTCTATGCTTAAACTGAGCCGGCGCTTGCGCGGCAATCTCGGCAATGGTCATCCTTTCTAAGTGGATCATATCTATTAAGAGTAAAAAAGAGGGGCAAGGTTGCGGCAAAAAAAACGCCGCGTTAGTAGCGCGGCGTTTAGAAAACGTTCAGCGTTAGTCGTCTAAGGCGTGCAAATCCTGCGGAAACCCAGGAAGCGCCTTTGCCTGCGCGTAGGTCGAGGCAATAGAAAGCTGACCGGAGATGATCCGCTGCTTCACAGCCTCAAGCTGGGCGCTAATGTCGGCGGTAAGCGCCGAGTTGGACGTGGAATAGTTCACGCCGTCCTTCTGGAGGTCAAACGTAATGGCCTCGCCCTTGAATGTGCCGTTCTTAACCGCGTTTAAGCCGTATATAAGGCTGGTCTCCACGCGCTTAACCATAGAAGTAAGTACCGCTGAGTCCGTGGCGTTGTACAGCCCTTCTTCGTGCTGGTCGGAATCAACGCCAATAGCCCAGACGTTCTTGCCCTGAAGCCGGTATTCCTTAGCCTGGGCAATAGTGCCATTGCCGCTCGCTCCAGCTGCGGAGTAGATAGCGTAGACCCCGCTGTCGTACCAGTTCTTAGCCTGAGTCTTGGCAAGCGCCGGATTACCCCAGTCGTTCACGTAGTAATCCACGATCTGAGCGTCAGGTATCACCGAAAGCACCCCCTGAATAAAGCCCACCTCAAACTTGGTGATGGTAGCCCCAGGAATACCGCCAATGAAACCAAAGCGCGGGTTACTCACCCCGTCCGCCCTAGCCTTGAGCGCAGCCGCGACGCCAACCAGATACGAGCCTTCATGCTCGGCATAAACCGCCTGCATCACATTAGGAAGGTTTACCCAATCCACATCAACAATCAGGTACTTCTGATTCGGATTCCTACCGGCCACGTCTATGAGAATGTCGCCAAACATGAAACTGGTAGCCACAATAAGATCGTAGTTCTCATCAGTGGCCTGGAGCATGACCGGCAGAAACATATCCTGAGCCTGGGCTGTTACCACATCATAGAACACGCCGCGTTTGCTGGGCTTGTCCCACGTGTCGCCGTAGAACTGCAAAATCCCCCGCCACGACGCGGCGTTGAAGGACTTGTCATCAATTCCAGTGCCATCGGTCAAGAGACGCATTGTAATTTCCTGAGACGCCTGTGCCGGCTGCTGAGGCGCCGCGCTCGCAAAGAGTGAGACACTCGTGATTGACACGAGCAGACTTACCATAAACAGCATCTTTTTCATCATTATTTCCTCCTGATGCTTAAATCGTCTCACTCTAGCAAACTTCGCTCCCGTGTTCAATACTACTCAGGTTAACCAGTTACCTTACCAGCGTTCCGCTGAACAGCGGTGTTGAGTACGGTTTATATTGTTTATGGAGGTACACATGAAAGGTGTAACAATGGCGCTCTTATTCGCGCTTATGAGTGGTTCTGCCGCGTACAGCGATGAAACAACGTTTGACGCGGTACGAGGCAAGACGTGGCGGCTTATCGCGGTGCAGACCGCTGCTGGCGATACGGGTTTCAGCCGTCAAGCCCTGGAAGCGGACGGCATGGGCGGCTTTTTCAGCCTGAGCTTTGACAAGGAGCGTTTGAACGGCGTGGGCGCGCCTAACCGCTACGTTGCTCCCTACAAGGTGGAGAACGATAGTCTCTCGATTGAAAAAATGGCTAGCACCCTCATGGCAAGTTTCAGGGAGCCAAAGGGTCTCAACGAGCGTGAGTATTTCGCGTATATGCAGCAGGTAAAGCACTGGAGCCTGAGCGGGGAAGAACTCACCCTGTACAGCACTGATGATGAAAGCCATCCGGTGCTTCTCTTTTTTGTGAATTCTGAATCGTAACTCATCATAAGTCATCCAATAGAGAGGGCAATATCCACATCCAGCACTACTAGTGTCTTTTTTCTCATGATTAAAGTTTTTTTCCTTATGAGGAAAGAACTTTTCATCATGAGTAAAAGTCTTGTCTTATGGAGGAAAACTTTTTTCCTTCGGAGGGGAGGTTTTATTTACATGAAGGGAGGTTTTATTTACATGTAAACAAATTTTGCTTACATGAAAAGAAGTTTTATTTACATGAAGGGAAGTCTTGTTTACATGAAAGGAAGTTTTGTTTACATGAAGGGAAGTCTTGTTTACATGAAAAGAAGTTTTATTTACATGAAAAGAAGTCTTGCTTTCCAGAAAAGAGATTTTGCTTTCTGAAAGAAAAAACTTTTCATCATGAGGAAAAATTTTGTTTTTAAGAAGGCAAGTCTTGTCCTTATAAGGACAAGATTTACCTTTGAATCAAGAAGATTCCGGGTTTAGGCAATGGGAGTTGTCAATCTGAATAGCGGTCGCGTATAGCCTGCGCGTCATTTGGCTAAGAGGCTGGCAAGCGCCTGTAGGGAGATAATGTTGCCGATAGCGCCTCCTAGAGACGAGAGAAAGAAGACCAGAAGCGCCCGCGTGATGCGGTTACGGTAGATACCTTTGAGGCTGCTCAGATCAGCGGAAAGGTTCTGAGTATCTGAGACACGGGGCTTGCGGAGGGTTGCTTCGGTAATGCCGGAAAACAGGCCAATGCTGACAAAGGGGCTTATGGTGCCAAAGGGCGCGCCCACAAACGACACGAGTATGGAAAGCGGATGCCCCAAGGCCAGCAGCGCGCCCAGGGCCGCGAGGGAGCCGTTCCATAAGACCCAGCGGATGAGCATGGTAAGGCTGACGTCAGCGCCGGCGCGGAAGAAACCCACGATGAAAAGCGCCACAAGAAGCGCCGGCAGTATCCAGGCCAGCGCCTTTGACCAGAGCTTAGGCGGGGGAATCGTGTCCAGATCGGCTGTATCGGCGTTTTCCTTGCCGCGGGCAATCTGCTCAAGGTGCGCCTTGATGCCCATGATATGGCCAGCGCCAATCACGGCAAGCTGTTTACGGACGCCCAGGCCGCTTGTCCAGAGCTTCGCGGCCAGATAGCGGTCGCGCTCATCAATAAGCGTTGCCTTCACTTCAGGCAGGTAGGCGGCAAGCTCGTTCATCATACCGTCAAGCTCATTACGCTTCTTGAGATTTTCGATATCAGCTTTATCGAATTTTTCAGTGGTAAAGGCGCTGGAAAGCAGGGACGCAAGGAGCTTGCATTTGCTCCAAAGCCCGCATGTGGACCAGGCCCTGCGAAGGGTGAGCTGTACTTCACGGTCACAGAGCGCGTAGGGAATGCCTAGCTCAGTGGCGGTATCAAGCGCCATCTTCATTTCCTCGCCGGGCTTCACGCCCAGTTCATCGCCCATGCGTCGCTGGAAGCTGGACAACACGAGATTCGCTATAAGCAGAAAGCCCTTACCTTCCTTAAACACTCTGGATACATCAAGTTGTTCCCAGTTAGCCTGCTCCGCAATGGACTTATAGCGTCCCGCGTCCAGTTCCACGCATACCAGCTCAGGCATTTCCTCGCGGATACTCTGGTCTACCTCTTCAATACTTTCCCGTGATACATGGGCTGTACCAATAAGAATGATCTCTCGCCCGTTCAGGGTCATGCTTATCCGGCTATCGTTCATTTTGTTTATCATACGCCTATTTTGAAAGAGCAATGCGTCGTTGTTCAAGCGCCCATTCGTTCAAGCGCCATTCCATCATGTATGACCGGTTAAGCTCGCGCACCCGCTCGAAGTATATGTCTGCCACTGCTGGCTTTCCGCTCACATCGTAGTAGCTGGCGAGGTAGTACAGTAGCTGCGCTTTGGTATCCTCGTTTTTTTCACGATCTATCCTATTGGCCACATCGCTGTCTCCCCGCAGGTCGTGGAACATGCGCACCACATACCATGTGAGTGATTCGCGGGGCAGGGTTTTCAGCACATCTTCCAGAAACGCTTTTGGCCCGCTGGGGCCGCTTGCCCGTATCCAGTTCAAGGCGGCAAGGAGCGCGTAGTGTATCTCAGGCGCATACTGGTATGCCTGAAGAAAGGCGTCCCGTGCTTCAGCCCATTGCCTTTTACGCATCTTGTGTATACCTAAGCCCTCAAAGCCAAAGTAGTAGTCGGGCCGCAGCCGGGTAATGGCTTTATAGGCTGCTTCCGCGCCGTCATAATCACCGAATTCGTCTTTGATACCGGCGCTGTACACATAAGCAAGGAAGTTATCAGGGTCAATCGTGATAGCCCGCTCGTATTCCTCAAGGGCTTCTGGTTTACGGCGCAGGTCTATCAGTACCAAGCCGCGATCCGTGGCGATCCAGTAGTCATGTGGGGCAAGTCCTTTGGCGATATCCAGGTCCGCGAGCGCGGGCAGGGGCTTCTTTTCGTCGCGGTAGAGACGGGCGCGTTCATTGTATGCCTGCGCCCAGTGAGGATGAGCGGCAACAGCTTTGTTAAGCAGGAGTTCAGCGTTTGCCGAATCGTGGGTATAGCGATAGACCAGGGCGCGGCCAATAAGGGCATTGCCGTTCTCCGGCTCTTTTGCCAGGGCGCGGTCGTAGTAAAGCGCCGCGTTTTTGAAGGAGCGTCCGCTGGTATACAGATCACCCATTGCGATAAGGGCGTTTATATGAGCCGGGTCAGTATCGAGTATTTCTTCAAGCAGGGCGTGTTGTTCACGCGGCTTGCCTTCTGCCTTTTCAATCACGGCAAGCACGAAGAGCGCGTCCATGTTCTCAGGCTCGGCGGCTATGACCACGTTAGTTATGGCCCGCGCCTCGTCAAACATACCCGCCGAATTCATAACCGACGCCTTCAAAAGCTGTATTCTGGCGGACTCAGCGTCCGGCGACTCGATTTCTTCAAAGCGGGCGATGCCTATCTCAAATTCCCCTTGGGCAAGAAACACGGTAATTTCGGCGAGTATGGCCAGTGTATCGCGTTTTTGTGGCGCTGGTATTTGTGGTTCTGGGGGTGGAGCTTCTGCTAGGGCTGGTTCCACCGCGACAGCTACAGGAGCTGGGGCTGGTTCCGGCGTTAGTTCAGGCTTTGAAGCGCAGGAAAAGGATACTGCTGAATACAGCAGGGACAGGCATGCAAGGCCGAATACAGGTTTGCTTACAGGGTTCATGTGATTCCTTTTTGTTAGTTAGAACTTTTTACTTATCGGCAATACAAGTCCCTTGCAATGAAAAGCTGGTATTCCACCGGCTGCTTATCCTCTATCGCGGGGTATAGCGTGGTATTTGTTCTGTTTGTAGTAATACACCCATAGGTACGGCGACTGTGCCTGAACCGCCGTTTCCTCATAAGCGTACTTTCAAGTAGCGACCTTTGCTCAGTGGCGTCGTAAAGCCCCTACCTTTAGCCCTAAACTTGCCTCTTAGAATGTTATGTTCTTATTTGCGTTATATTCTTGAAATCTGAGTAGGGGTACTTGATGGGTATTTATTTAATAACCCATCAAGTACCCATCAAGCGCGGTGAAAGTCGAAGTCGTGGCTATTCTTCCCAGAGCCACGTTGAGAGGTAGCGTTCACCAGTATCGGGCAGCACGGCCACGATGGTTTTGCCCTTATTCTCTGGGCGTTTAGCGATGGTGAGTGCCGCCTCAAGTGCTGCGCCAGAGGAAATGCCGGCCAGAATGCCTTCTTTTTGGGCGAGGAGGCGGGCGGTGATACCGGCCTTCACATCGTCGGTCTGGTAGATTTCATCGACGACATCCTTATCATAGACACCCGGCACAAAACCCGCGCCAATGCCCTGAATCTTGTGCGGACCGGGTAGTCCGCCTGAAAGCACCGGCGAAGAAACCGGCTCTACCGCGACCACCTTGACTGTTGCCTTCTTTGATTTGAGATAGCGTCCTGCGCCGGTGATGGTTCCGCCGGTTCCTACGCCGCCGACGAGGATATCAAGCTCGCCGTTGGTGTCGTTCCATATCTCCGGGCCGGTGGTTTTCTCATGAATCGCGGGATTAGCCGGGTTCTCGAACTGCTGGGGGATATAGGCGTTGGGTATCTTCGCAACCAGTTCCTCTGCTTTGGCGATAGCGCCTTTCATACCCTTGGCGCCCTCGGTCAGCTCCAACTCGGCTCCGAGCGCCTTTAACAGCTTGCGCCGCTCAATACTCATAGTTTCCGGCATAGTGAGTATGATGCGATAGCCCTTGACCGCCGCAATATAGGCCAGCCCGATGCCGGTGTTCCCACTCGTCGGCTCAATAAGTACCGTGCCTGCCTTGATCTTGCCGGAGCGCTCACCTTCCTCAATCATCGCAAGGGCAATCCGGTCCTTAACGCTGGACATAGGGTTGAAGCTCTCCAGTTTGACATACACATGGGCCTCGCTCTCGTTGATCTTGTTAATCTTCACCAGGGGAGTGTTCCCGATGAGATCTGTGATTCTTTCAGCCTTTGCCATAACAAACCTCCACTTGATAACAGCGGCTATTGCCGCCCTGTTTAATACCTAGTAAATACATTGGTATTATCTGTCTTGTATGAGTTTATGTCAAGGGGTGGTTTACAAAACGAGTAAGAGTGCGCTATGATTACACAAAAGGGGATGTTGAATGAAGTTTCATAACATCAATGAAGATGTTGTCATAAGTAAAGTTGACGAGATATTTGAGTTCATTCAGAAACAGGGGAATCCTGAACATTTCTGTTTCTCGGAGCAGTGCCGTCTAGACACAATCTGCTATGTACTGAACCGTGTTGAACCGCACTACATTGTATCGAGCAGTGGAGTGGCGCGCTTTGGACTGGACACGACTGAGCGTCGGCAGCTCAAGATAGACGTTACCGCGCTTGTGTATGATGCCATCAAAAAGGTCACTCAGAACACGCGTTCCTTCCCAATGGCGTACCTGGGACCAGCCTTGGAGGATTCCCCTGTGTTCAATATCCCCACGATACTGGGTAAGTTCCTGAATGGGGTGAATTTTGCGCCTATGGTTGATGCCAAGCTAGAACTCCGTCTTGATGGGAAGCTTACCCCTATGATTGATGAGAGGTGGCAGAACCCCTACAAACTGGTATCTGATAACCCGGGCATATTTAGCTTCTGGCCAAGTCCGGTTCCTACGGAAGCGCTTGGTATCAGGCAGGTGTTTAAGTTTGTTATCAGTGCCGAAAAGGAAGGGTTTGAAACGGTTCACCATTTCTTCGAGGCGGAGGCGATGAGTGAGGCGCAACGTCATAGCGCTTTTTCCATGGACAGAAGTATCAGTCTGTATGATCTCTACATGTTTCCGGTGGGCGGTGAAGACGACTTTCAAGTTTAGTGTATGAACAATTGCGGGATGTAGCCTAGTGGCTAAGGCGCTTGCTTTGGGAGCAAGAGATCGGCGGTTCAAATCCGCCCATCCCGATTCTATTCCCTGTATGACAATGGAGTAACTTCGATAAGCAGTATCGGCTATGACCTGACCTTTGGTAGATCCTCAGCCACGCGATTATATGGAATGTTTTTTTTCATCGGCAATTTCGAGGTCGTAGGTAACAAGCTGTTCTCGCTCATTTATTTCGGTACGATTCAACGCCTACCGGTTATACCGGCGGAGGTGGATGCTGAGGGCAAGACCAATGCCACTCATGGCGGAGATGATCGACGAACCGCCGTAGGACATAAACAAAAGCGGGATGCCTGTAATCGGCATGATGCCCATGGTCATGCCAACATTGATGAGAAAGTGAAAAATGTACATTGCGGACAGGCCGGCGGATATATAGGCGCCAAAAGTATCGGACGCGAGTTTTATAATCCGCAAAAGTCTGAAACAAATCAGCAGAAAAAGCCCAAAAACAGCCACGCCGCCCTTGAAACCCCACTCCTCAGCGAAAATCGAGAAAATAAAATCAGTACTTTGCTGGGGCACAAAACTGTAATGACTCTGGGTTCCCTGTAAATAACCCTTGCCCTGCATTCCGCCGGAACCAATGGCAATAATGGACTGGTTGATGTTCCAGCCTGCGCCCTGGGCGTCAACACTCGGATCAAGAAATACAATGAGGCGCATGATCTGATAATCCCTAAGTACCTTGTGTGATAAATAAGACAGGCCAAGCGATAAAATCAGAATGGCGACACCGTACATAATCCAGAAAAAATAGCTTTTTTTATAGAGAAAAAATCCCAGCAAGCCAAACGCGCCAACCACGGCCATGGCGAGAATAGCAAGGCCGATAAACTGTCCGTTGACTAGAATTGCCAGCGATGGAAACGTACTTTCCAGAATATACGATTGCCATAGGGGTAAAACCATGAGAACAGCGGTCAGGCCAATAACCGCGCTAAGAAAAACCACGTATCTCACCGCCACGCCGGCAACAAAAGTCATAATGAGGAGTATAGGTATAAAAACAAGCGCGGTTCCCAGGTCAGGCTGCATGAGAATAAGCAGCATGGGTGTAAAAACAATGACGCAGGAAACTAGAAAGCGCGTGAAGGCCATAACCTTGCGTTTGGTGTTATCGAGATAACGCGCCAGCAAAAGAATTGTCGTGATTTTGGCGAATTCTGACGGCTGTACGCCATAGTCGCCAATCCCCAGCCACGCACGCGCACCGCTCACCAGTTTCCCAAACATGCAGGTGTAGAGAAGTAATGCAAGGGTTCCAAGGTATAAATACAATGATACGTTATGCAGTTTGCGATAATCAATCACTAGAAGCGTTATGGCAAGAATCAAGCCGCTAGCACCCCAGACAATTTGCCGCGAATATTCGGTGGAACTCTGCACGCCGGCTGAATTTATTCCTGATGAATAAATAAACAACACCCCGAAGATGGCCAGTGTGATGGACGCAAATAAGAGTAAATAATCAACGCCCAGAATATTTTGCACTTTCATTCACGCCGCCCCTGAATTGGAGCGAGGTACTGCAAACCCAGCGTCTGCACCGCTTCCTCATAGCTTTGATTGGCGAATATACCTTGGTAAATAATGGACGTGGCATAGGTACCCCACCATTCCCAGGCATTGGTCGCCTCAATAATAACTGCGGTAACAATTTGATCGGCGGGATTGCTGGTCTCGTAGGGGCCGTAGGCGACCAGCCATGAGTGCCAGCGGTCGGCAAGGCCGACTTCCGCCGTGCCGGTTTTCGCCGCGATATCAACCGAATTCAGGTTAAGCACATAGCGAGTGGTTCCTTCGGTAACAACCGAGCGCATATTCGCGCCAACGGTTTTCAGTACCTTTGGGTCAAGGCTGCTGGTGTGCAGGATTTTCGGCTCCACTTCGCTTTCCACCGCGCCGGTAATAGGGTCGCGCACTTCCTTGAGGATATGTGGCTCGTAAATAACCCCACCATTCGCAACCATCGCTACCACGTTGGCCATTTGCAGGGGAGTAACAAGGGTATAACCCTGACCAATGGACATATTCATGGTATCGCCACCAAGCCATTTTTCGTGAAAACTGCGGTCTTTCCACTGGGGCGTTGGCACAAAACCAGCGATTTCGCCGGGGAGATCGATGTTGGTATCTTCGCCCAAACCAAATTCCCTCGTATAAGTTACGATGCGGTCAACCCCAAGGTTATCCCTGCCCACGACCCAGAAATAAATATCACAGGACTGCGCCATCGCCTGCTGGAGCGTGAGGCGGCCATGTCCTGGTTTTGGTATATGGCAACGCCAGAGCCGGTCGCCGTAGGTGATTTCACCCGGACACAGGACCCATTGATCCGGTGAAAAAGTTTTTTCCGCCAGAATACTGGTAGTCATGATAATCTTAAACGTGGATGCTGGCGGATAGCTTGACTGGATGGCGCGGTTGAGAAACGGCTTATTCGGATCATTAATAAGCGCCTGATACTGGGAATTCATGTCGGTATGATTAAAAATATTCGGGTCATACCACGGGTATGAAACCATGGCAAGAATTTCGCCAGTCGCGGGGCGCATCACTATTGCTGCACCCATACGGTTACCGATGGATTGTTCCACCAGGGTCTGTATGCGACGGTCTATTGTCAGCACCAGATTTTTGCCCATTTGTGGCGACGACCTTATGACCTGCTCGCCAGCCACGCGCCGCCCGCGCACATCAACCGTGCGGGTTTCGCTGCCTTCTTTTCCTTTTAAAAGCTCGTCATACTGCCGCTCAATGCCGGCTTTTCCAATAATATCCCCTTGATGATAGCCTTGATTGTACAGCACGGTAAGCTCGTCACGGGTAATATTGCCGACATAGCCGGTGATGTGGGCAAGGCTCCGCGTGTCAACATAATTACGCACAGGCTTTAATTGCCACGAAACCCCGGGCAAAGAGTCCACTCGTTCGGCCAAGGCCGAAATCGTCTCAAACGAGACGTTGGTGGCCACTTCCTGTGGCTGATACAGGTAATAATACTGTGGTGGGATTTTCCGCTCAATCTGTTCGACCGGAACGTTTAATATCCTGGCGACTCTGGCGATGATGTTCAACATTTCGCCGGTGGGGACTTCGGCAGGGGTGATATGCACCGCGAAAGAATTGGTGTTCATCACGATAGGCTGATCGAAATTGCGGTCGTATATTTCCCCGCGCTGAGACGGAGTAACCGTAACCCGTTTGGAAATATTCATTGCACGTATACGGTATTCTTCGCCGGTTAAAATCTGCATACTGAACAATTTTACTGTATAACTGGCAAAAATGAGTATGAAGATAATTCCCAGAATTACGATCCTTTTTTCAGGACGAGGATTTCCCGGCTGGATCGGGGGCGTTACAGGGGGCATCAGGCTTTCCTCCCGCTGATAAGTAATGATTTAAATAGCTTTAAAAAAGCGAATAAAAACGGTGCTGTTATGGTATTCAGTATGATTTCCACCCAGAACACCGGCTCGATAAATGAATACGACGGAACACCGCTGGCGAACACGATATGTAGAACAAAGAGCAGGCCAGCCTTGATTATCGTTGCCGCCGCGCATAATATCATAGGCAGAAAGAAGATGTCCAGAAAAAAAATGCCTTTCATAAGACCCGTTAACGCGCCAATCAGCGTGCGGATAAAAGCGTTTAATCCGAGCGGCGCGAATGATAGAAAATCAAGCAACAGACCGGAAAAAAAGCCTGTAAGCTGACCGGTCATAGTTCCGTTGTTGTAGGCGACATACACGATTATTCCCAGCGCAAGGTCTGGAATCGCGTGATAATAAACCGCGAGACGCGATAAAAGCGTTGATTGCAGTATGGCGGCCACCAAAGTGAAAATAGTAGCCCATACAACATTTTTAATCAATATTTTACTCATTTTCAACGGTTCCTTCAACCGTATTGGCAGCTTCTTCTGTTTTTTCCGCGCTCTCTACGGTTGCGGCGTCAAGAACAAATACATATTCAAGCCGCGAAAAATCTATGGAAGTCTCCAGTTCAAGCTCCATGGAACTCTCATACTCCTGATATAATACCCGGCTCACCCGTCCGATAGTAATGCCCACGGGGAACAGCCAGCCCATGCCGCTGGTAATAATCAGATCGCCATGGCTGATCTCGTCTCGCGCACGTTTGTTAATAAAGCGCATGAGCAGAGGCGACTCGGTGTCGCCCTGTCCCTCGACAATTCCTTCGTAACGCTGTTCCGTAAGCCGAGCCGAAACAAAAGAACTCATGTCATACAGCGGCATCACGAGGCTTTCAAACTGCGCGACCTGCACCACTTTCCCGACCAGACCCTGCACCCCATTTTGATAGGCAATAACCGGCATATTCACGGAAATTCCGGCCAGTGCGCCTTTATTAATGGCAAAAGTGGAAAATAAATTATCTGGATCGCGGCCTATAATTTCAGCCGCGATGTGCTTATATTCGAGCGCTTCCGAGAAACCAAGTTGTTCCCGCAAACGCCTGTTCTCCTGACGTATTTCAGCGGCATTCCGCTCAAGCTGTTCATACCGTGTCATGCGGTCGGTTAATTCAGCGTATTCACGCCGCAGGTTCGCCAACTCTCCGATAGACAGAACCGTGCGAGACACAAACGATGACGCCTCATAGATCACGTTGCGTGCGCCCAGGAAAAATGATAACCCTACGTCCCTGAAATCGACAACAAAACTGTTGTTTGAAAAATACAAGGTCAGGAAAGAAACCAGGCTTAAAATCAGAAAAACAGAAGCCTCTGCGCTGAAACGGCTCTTCTGCTTCTTGCCATCTCTAGCATCGTCCATACCCCAACCCTAATTATTCAAGCTATCGTAGACGCTACGGGTACTCGCAAAGTTGTTAGCATATTCAAAATACTTTCCAGCTCCAAGAGCGACGCAGTCCAGAGGGCTTTCCGCAAGTATGACTGGCACGCCTGTTTCTTTAGACACGAGCTTGTACAGACCTTTGAGCAGAGACCCGCCGCCAGTCATAACAATGCCTCGCTCCACGATGTCGGCGGCCAGTTCCGGCGGGGTTTGCCCCAACGTCTTCTTGATTTCATCCACAATCTGGATGATGGGGTCTTTAAGCGCTTCCCGCACTTCCACTGAGTCAACCTCCAGACGGCGCGGCAGACCAGTGATGGCATCGGTTCCCTTAATTTCCATCTTTTCGATAGTCTTGTCAGGGGCTGCGTTGCCGATCTGCATTTTGAGCTGTTCAGCGGTCTGATCCCCGATGATGAGGTTATGGACACTGCGTATCTGCTTGACGATGGCCTCGTCGAATTCGTCGCCACCCAACCGTATCGCGTTGGTAACGACCATACCGCCCAAAGAGATAACGGAAATCTCGGTGGTTCCACCACCGATGTCGCAGATCATGTGGCCGATAGGCTCGAAAATCTGGATATCCGCGCCAATAGCCGCAGCGAGGCTTTCCTCGATAACGATGACTTCTCTGGCGCCGGCTTTGTAGGCACTTTCCTCAACCGCTCGGCGTTCCACCTCGGTTATACACGAGGGGATACCAATGACCATGCGGGGCTTGGTCATGCGCCACTTAGGAAGCACTTTTGAGATGAAGTGGCGAATCATCTTTTCGGTGGTTTCAAGGTCGGCGATAACGCCGTCGCGCATAGGACGAATCGCCATGATATTACCTGGGGTCTTGTGCAGCATCTTCTTTGCTTCGGCCCCAACCGCCACAACCTTCTTAGTTCCCCGCTCAACCGCCACAACCGACGGTTCGTTCAAGAGAATACCTTTGCCTCGTATATAGATAAGGGTGTTACACGTCCCTAAATCAATGCCAATATCAGAAACTCCGTTTCCAAACAACATATTTCCTCCGCTTATATGCGCCGAAACACTGTGGATTCGACGTACAAAATTTATACGTGCTGGTTCGCCATGCAAGCGAAACCATCCGCGTTTTGGTTTACTGTGCGGCAACACACAGTGTCTGCTACCGCACAGAGATTATATATTGAGTCGCGCCCTCGCCGCCTTATGCGCCGAATCGATCCTGACCGCCTTTCGCCACTCAGCGCGGGCGCGGGTCGTATCGTTACTCGCGGCATACAGCTCACCCAGTTGGTAGTGAGCTTCGGCGTTCTCACTGTCTTCGCTCAGAATCGCAAGGTACTCCTGTTCCGCTCCCCGCGCATCCCCGCTCTTGTTTAAAATATCACCCAATAGAAGCCGCGCCACAACAACTTTTCTGGAATCTCTTGATGTTTCCACACATCTGATAAGGTAGGCGCGGGCAGTGGTCAAGTCTTCAAGCTCAATATAGGAGTGAGCGATGGATAATAGCAATAGGTCAGACGGATAGCTGGTAGTATTCTCCGAGGGATCAAGGGCAAGACTGAAAGCAGCCACACTGTTACGGTAATCCTGAAGGTTTGCGTAAGAAAGACCCAGGTACTCCGGTATATCGCCGGCATTGAACGACGCTTCACGCGCCTCTTCAAGAAATTTGACTGCCATATCCGCATAGGCAAGGCCCTTGTTATAGTAAGCCTTCCCCAGAACGTACTGAATCCGCCCATCCTTAGTATCTTCGACGAGCATTGCTTTTCTGAGCGACCAGATACACTCGTCAATATAGATCTGGGTATCCATGTTATTAATCTGGGCAAGGGCAAGCTCATAAGCCGCGAACCCGTGAATGGTCAGTAGAAAATGGTCCATGGGCTTGCTTTCAAGCAGTTCCCCGCTCAGAGCAAAAGCCTCGCTGTAGGCCCCTGACTCCCAAAGCTGGAGCAGGTCAGCCTGGTTATTCCCCAGCCTATTCCTCCACTCAATAAAGAAGAGAGACAAAAGCGCTATAATGATTACAATAAAAATAACCAGCAAGGCTGACTGAAACGCCTGCTGCCTGTGAAGGCGAGTACTGTAATCTGATCGGGAATACTCATTGACCATAGTTTTATCTATAATAATATACGGTTCAGACCAAAAAGTCAAAGGGGTTATACCCCTTTGACTTTTTACTTACCGGCCATCCCCCTACGCGGCAATAAAATTAGCACGCTTTCGACAACGGAGACCCAAACCATGTTATGCTTGTAAATAACTTATTTCGTTTAGGAGGAACTGTGAAAAAGTTGTTTCTTTTTGGCGCATTAACATGCGCCCTGTTACCGTTTGCGTTCGCTGGCGGTAACACTCAGCGCGGCGCTACCGCTACGGCGGCTGACTACACACCCGTAGGCCAGTACCCCATTGTCAAAACGCCGATTACCATGACGATGTTCGCCATGAGCGCCCCAAATGTCATTGATCTGCAAACCAATGATTTCACCAAGTATCTGGAGGGGAAGACCAATGTCAAGTGGAACTTCACCACTGCTGGAGCTGATGCTACGACCGAGAAGATCAATCTGCTAATGGCCAGTAATGATTATCCCGACGCCTTCATGTTCAGGACGCCGGATGTGGCGCGGTACGGGCTACAGGAACACATTCTCATCCCGCTTGAAGACCTGATCCCTCAGTATATGCCCAACTACTGGAAGTTTATGCAGGCCAACCCCGACCTCTGGAACCAACAGCGCCAGGCCGATGGCCATATCTATGGCGTGGCGTCGTTCAATGAGTGCTATCACTGTAATCACTACGTTAAAATGTGGGTGAACAACGACCTTTTACAGAGTATTGGCATGACTGTTCCCACTACCACCGAGGAATTTAAGGCGGTCTGTAAGCGTTTCCTCGAAGTTTACCCCAATGGCATTGCCGTAACCGGTTCAACCAGCGGCTGGGGTGAGCAGTTCGTTGATTTCCTCATGGGTTCCTTCATCACCGATCCGGGTGGCCGGAGCGCTGGCGACCGGCTCCTCGTTTCCTCCAGCGGCGAGGTAGTTACACAGGCCAGCCAGCCCAAGTACCGCGAGGGACTCCGCTTCCTCAACGAGCTGTATAAGATGGGCGCTATCTATGACGGCGGCTTCACTCAGAATGCGGAACAGTACCGCAGCCTCGTGAACTCCGGTACGCCGATACTCTTCATCGCTTCCGGCGCCATTGTGAACAGTGTGGACGCGGATACGAATAACTCGCTCTACCGCGCTTTCCGCGCCATTGCCCCGCTCAAAGGTCCTGATGGCACGCAGATTAACACCAACTTCAAGTACGACAGCCTCGTGGAAAACAAGCTCGTCATCACCGACCGCTGCAAGTACCCCGAAGCCGTGCTTCGCTGGGCAGATCACTTCTATACTATAGAAGGATATTTGCAATACCAGTATGGCTCGAACACCGACGGCAAGGACTTTATCCTCAACCCACCCGGTGAAGCCGGGCTTAACGGCAAACCCGCCCTGTTCAAAGTGCTGAATCAGTACACCGCCGAACCACAGAACCATGACTGGCAGGACATCGGCCTCATCTACGCCACTGCCGAGATACGGCTGGGTGAAGCCACTGCCGCGAACATCGACATTGGTACGTCCACCGGCCTTGAGAAACTGCTGTTTGTTGAGACTGAAACCAAGTACGAGCCGTACTCCCAGAAACCCGGACAGTACGACATACTTCCCAACCGGCTCAAGCTGACCGCAGACGAAGCAAACTCCGTACAGACCATCGCGGTTGAACTCAACAAGTACATCAGCGAGAATCAGGTGGCGTTCATCATGGGCAACAGAAACATTGACACCGAATGGGACGCCTACGTCCGCGGCTTTGATCAACTCAGCCTGCCGAAGTACCTTCAGGTACAGCAAACCGCGTGGAACCGCCAGCAAGATAAGTAGGCATTATGAAACCCAAGTCCAACAAGCGACGGCTATTAACGAGTAACTGGCAGTTCTGGGCTATCATTGCCCTGCCCCTCGCATACATCATCACCTTCAGCTATGTTCCCATGAGCGGCATTCTGATGGCGTTCAAGGACTACAGTCCGCGACGGGGCATCTGGCAGAGTGAGTGGGTAGGTTTACGCTGGTTTCAGCAATTCTTGACCACGCCGTCCGGCCTCACTGTCATCTTCAACACGTTGCGGCTTGGGTTTTATAGCCTGCTCGCTGGTTTTCCAGTTCCTATCCTGCTTGCCATTGGCCTTAATGAGATACGGGCTGTCCGTTTCAAGAAGTTCGTACAGATGCTCACCTACGCGCCGTACTTCATCTCAGTCGTGGTCATGGTTGGTATGCTGATGCAACTGACTGACCTGCGTATCGGTATCTTTAACCGGATTATCGTTCTCTGTGGCGAGCAGGCGCTGAACTTCTTTGGCGAAGCCCGCATCTTTCCCCACCTCTATGTGTGGAGCGGTATCTGGCAGACCATGGGGTATTCTTCTATTATATACATCGCTGCGCTCTCCGGCGTCAGCAGGGAATTACAAGAAGCAGGCATTGTTGATGGCGTTTCGCGCATACAGCGTATCTGGCACATCGACCTGCCGAGCATTCGCCCCACCATCGTGATTCTCTTAATCTTTAACTGCGGCTCCATCATGAGCATTGGTTTTGAGAAAGTGTATCTCATGCAGAACTCGATCAACATGTCCATCTCTGAAGTCATATCTACCTTTGTCTATAAGGTGGGTCTGCAAAACGCCAACTACAGTTTCTCAACAGCGGTTGGTCTGTTTAACTCAATCGTCGCGTTTATCCTGATGATGAGCGTAAACCAGTTGTCAAAGAAACTGACTGACACGAGTGTCTGGTAAGGAGCGGCGCATGGGAAACAAGAAAAGCAGGCGAATCAAGGACACGGCGTTTGACCGGGCTTTTGTGGCTTTCATTTATGTCATGTTAAGCCTGACCCTGCTCATCGTTATCGTGCCGATCATCTTCATCATTGCCGCCTCGTTCTCTGACCCCCAGGCGGTTATCAGCGGTAATGTATGGTTCTGGCCGGTGCGTCCGACCGTGCGCGGCTACGAGGCTGTGTTCAAAAACCCCAAGCTTATGACCGGCTTCTTTAACTCGTTCTTCTATATGATTGTAGGCACGGTCGTGAATCTCATTATGACCATGCTCTGCGCCTATCCCCTGACCCGTAAGGAGTTCCGCGCCCGCAATGCCATATCAATACTTATGGTTTTCACCATGTACTTTTCAGGCGGCATGATTCCCACCTATATAGTGGTACGGAAGCTGGGGCTGATTGACACGCGCTGGGCAATGATCATTCCGGTTGCCTTGAGCGTCTGGAACGTTATACTCTGTCGCACCTACATTGCGTCCACGATTCCTGACAGCCTCTATGAATCAGCGACAATGGAGGGCTGTTCGCCATTCCGGTTTATGATAAGCATTGTGCTGCCGTTAAGCGCCCCGATCATGGCGGTGCTTGCCTTGTACTATGGCGTCTCGCACTGGAACACCTACTTCAACGCCCTTATCTACCTCAACAAGGCGGAGCTTGCGCCGCTTCAGATTGTCCTGCGAGAGATACTGGTGTTAAGCAAGATTGACCCGATCATGATTAGCGATGCGCGTGAACTTGCCGCCAAACAAGGCTTAAGCGACCTGCTCAAGTATTCGGTGATCATCGTAGGCTCAGTGCCGGTGATGCTCATCTACCCGTTTGTGCAGAAGTATTTTGTAACCGGCGTTATGATTGGCGCGGTTAAAGGTTAGGAGTGAGAAAGGAAAGGTGTCTGACACCACACTGAAAGGCGCTAGACTGCGTTCCATAAGAGCGCATAGATTGAAACTAATAAGGATAAGGATTAAATGCAAAACAAACTAATCGCGGAACGGGCAGCGCGAACCGAGTGGTTCATGAACGCCCGTTTCGGCATGTTTATCCACTGGGGGCTCTACGCTATTCCGGCGCGGGGCGAATGGGTGCGCAGTTCCGAGCGGATGCCGCATGAGGACTACCTGCGCTACTTCAACGAGTTCAGCGCCAAAGAGTATCAGCCGCGTGAGTGGGCAAGGCTGGCGAAAAAGGCGGGCATGAAGTACGCGGTCCTTACGGCCAAGCACCACGACGGCTTCTGCCTCTGGGATACGGCGCTCACGGACTTCAAGGCCACGAATACGCCCGCAAAGCGCGATCTGGTTAAAGAGTATCTTGAGGCGTTTCGCGCCGAAGGTCTGAAAGTCGGCCTCTACTTCTCCATCATTGACTGGCGCCACCCTGACTTTCCCCACTACGGCGACCGCCAGCACCCCATGCGTGATAATAAGGACTATAGCAACGAAAACCGGAACTTCGACCGCTACCTTGAGTTCATGCATGGGCAGGTTCAAGAACTGCTCACCAGCTACGGCCACCTTGATATCATGTGGTTTGATTTTTCGTATGGGGAGATGGCCGGTGAGAAGTGGAAGGCAACTGAGCTTATGCGCATGGCGCGCTCGCTCCAGCCGCACCTTATCGTGGACAACCGGCTTGAGGGTTCCGGCGAGAATTCCGGCACGATACTCACCGCGAATCCCAGCCCCTTTGCCGGTGACTTTGCCTGCCCAGAGCAGATGATTCCGCCGGAAGGCATCCGTAACGAACTGGGCGATCCGGTTCCGTGGGAGGCATGCATCACGCTCAACAATCACTGGGGCTACAGCTCCACTGACCAGCATTGGAAGCCGGCTGACATGGTGATCCGTATGTTGGTGGAGTGTGTATCCAAGAACGGCAACCTTTTGCTCAACGTCGGCCCTGATGCCAAAGGCCGTATTCCCCGCGCCTCAATTGAGATACTGGAAACCGTAGGCCAATGGCTGGACGACAACGGCGAGAGCATCTACGGCTGCGGCGCCGCCAGCCTTGATAAACCAGAATGGGGGCGCTTCACCCGCAAGGGCAACAAGCTCTACGCGCATATCTACGAACCGCAGGCCGGCGGCCTCTGTCTCCCCAACCTAGGCGGTAAGATAGAAAAGCTCCGCCTCCTTGCTGACAGCAGTGAGCTACAGGTCGTCAAGCACTGGAACCTCCTGGAATACCCCCAGCACACCTTCTTCTTCCTCAATCCGTGGAGTTCCGACAACTACCCGCTGCCCGATCCCAAAGACACGGTTGTTGAGATTGATCTGTTACATAAAAGCGAAGCCCAATAATGACCGAACCCCCAGCTAGACAAACCATGAAGCGATCCCGCGTTTGTCTAGCCGGGACTCTGCTTCCCACTATTCTGGGAGTCCGACTCCCACTACGCTGGGACTCTGACTCCCACTATGCTGGGACACCGACTCCCACTACGCTGGGACATCGACTCCCACACGCTGGGAGTCCGACTCCCACTACGCTGGGACACCGACTCCCACTATGCTGGGACACCTACTCACTAGCAGCAGGCACACAGCCACCCACAAAGATGGGACTCCGACTCCCACTACGCTGGGACACCGACTCCCACTACGCTGGGACACCGACTCCCACTACGCTGGGACACTGACCCCCACTACGCTGGGAGTCCGACTCCCACTACGCTGGGACACCTAAACACACAACGCTGTCTCACTGACGCCCTCAAAGCTGGGTATCCTCGTCCAACTAAGCTGTGACACCGAA
>JAISAE010000081.1 GCA_031266875.1 Treponema sp. | reverse complement strand
GTGCCGGGTGCCGGGTGCCGGGTGCCGGGTGCCGGGTGCCGGGTGCCGGGTGCCGGGTGCCGGGTGCCGGGTGCCGGGTGCCGGGTGCCGGGTGCCGGGTGCCGGGTGCCGGGTGCCGCAGCTCGATCTGTCTTCTTATTTGCCGGTTTCAAACGCATGAGCATAGTATACTAGATACGAAAAAAAATATACAAGTGCTTGCCAAGATTCATAAGCATATTGTCAACATACGTTCTTCAAACCCGGCTATGCGTATCGCCGCTTCCTGCTTCTCCAAAAACCGCTCTTCCTCTATCCCGGAATTCTCTTGCCAGAACCGCCAACTGTGTACTACAGGTTAAAACCGCCGCCGGGTATTCTCGCCCAGGGCAGGGCCGGTTTGAACCGTATCCACCTCATGCCGCAGCATATATAACGAAGCCTCAATTGTTCCCTCTCCGGTGCCGCCTATAGCTTTCAGCTAGGCTTTAGTTTTGAGGCAGCACAGGTACCTACACGACTACCTTAGAGCTATTCTTCAGCAGGCTCGATAAACAGCTTCAGCATACGAACAAAGTTGTATATCCGCTTATGGACCGCGCTGATACGCTGGATAATGGGTGTCTCCGAGACGCTTTCAATTTCTTTCCAGTTGATGATGTACTCGTGCGGGTTTTTCTCATAGTCGTTATATAAGTTCTTTAACTGGATTCCAAGCGCGATCAGTTCCTTTGCCGCCGTTACGCTCAGTTTACGGGCAGTGTCATTAACCGTGTTGAGAAGAATCTTCAGCGAGTGGGCCTGTCCCTTATCACGATCAGCCCTGAGCAGATAGTTCTTCATACGGGAAGCAGTTTCCCTGTCGTCGGCCAGATCTTCATCAAACAAAAGGAGCTTCTCGATGATGGTCATGACCGCATGGAACGCATCAGACAAGGGCTTTGCCAGACTCTGCGTGGTCCATTGACCCCGAATGAGGAAGAGATCACAGAGTTCTCGTACCTCTTTTTTGTAATAGTCAATCAGGAAGACTTTTAAGTAGTTTACCTCTTTGGTATAGAGGAATGACCCCATGTTTTTCTTTTCGTAGATTTCGCTGTAGCGATCGGTGTAATACTTCATGCGCTCGCCGGGCAAGTTCCCGAACACGGCGTGCGCAAGTTCATTAATCTTGGCATTCCGCTTCGAGTTGATAATCCTGTCGATACATTCTTCAGCCTCGGCTTGTATCATCTGAAGGTGAGTCTTGGCGATATGTTCGCCCGGAAAGCTCGGCTTCGACTGCCATACCGGGTTTTTTTCGACAAAGCGAATGATGAGGGCTATGATACTTGAGCGCTGTACCTCATGAAGCAAGGCCAAAAGCTTGTTCCACTGGCTAGGATCGATTATGTCAACTTCATTTTTGGAAGCTTTCAGTAGCTTGAACAGTGTAGCCCACCCCTCACTCTGATCAAGCGGGTAGGCGACTTCCAGAAAATCCTTGAGCGCCTCAATCAGGACACTGGCTCTGACATGCCCGAATTTGGGCTGATAGTTCGGAGCCTGCGCAGTGAAGTTTTTGTCGAAATGCTTCAAAATATAAAAGAAATCAAACGTAGCAAAAGCGGCGAGGGTGAGCAGGAGGTTATAAGAGCGGTCAATGGGGACAGTACAGTTGTTGGAGAACGCCAAGGAAAAACGTCCAAGATCGTTCTGTACCTGAGCCAACAGTTCTTTATTGCTAACGATTTTGGCTCGCTCCTCAATTGAGGCCGAACTAAGCCGCTCCTGAAGCGCAACAAGCTCATTACCCATATAGTGTTCGATGATGAGCTGTTTCATCCGTGTTGATTTAGCCACATTCTGCATAAGAATCTGTAGTGGAGCCAGGGGTTTATACAAGTCAAAAAAAAATTTCCCCATGGGTGGTCCCAATTCTTCGTTTTGCATTTTGAAGAATTTATGATATTCACTCTGCGTAATATCTTTCCTCACAAGTTTCAGTAGCTTTCGCTTCTCTGTTTCAGGATCCTGAGTTTTGCCAAATAGAGACGCTATCCTTTCAAATAAAACTATTGCCATACATACTCCGAAGATAGAATAATGGTACACTCTAGAAATGTCAATTTTAGGGGACTGTGAAATATATACTGGCGTCCTTGCCGGTGATGCTGGTTTTACACAGGCGCGGGTGTGCGCGCCTTTGGATCCGGCACTCGATGGGCAAGGTTCCCCGGCCTTGTTGCTTATCACGCTTTCCTACGGCAACCAGCAGGAAGAACCTCCGGCTATTCCAGAATATGCGGCGCTTATCGCGCCATTTGCGAGACGGAACTACTATCGTGAAGCAGTGAAACGCCTGCAAGAACTCGCTAAACAGCTCAGGACACGGTTTGGCGGGATCAGATCCGATTTCAGGATATTCTGCAACTCGCGGATACCGGAAAGGCCGCTCGCCGTTGCCGCCGGCTTGGGGTCTCTGGGACGGAACGGCCTGCTCATCACCGATGAGGCCGGTTCCCTCTGCGTTATCGCCGCCATGACCCTGCCCTACACGCCTGAAGGTGATATTCATGCGGATAAGGCACTCGCCAACGACTTTCCGCGTTGCGCCGCCTGCGACCCGAAGCGCCCGCCCTGTATGGCCGCATGCCCCACCAGCGCTTTACGCGGAGACGGCACGCTCGACCGCGCCCGCTGTATCCAGTGGTACGCTTCCGGTAATGAAGAAACAGTTCCACCCGATGTGGTGCGGGTCTGGGGACAGCGGCTCTACGGCTGTACACGCTGTCAGGACGCCTGTATACATAACCAGCGTCCTATTCAGGGCGTTTCGTCTGAGATCGGTGTGCTACCTGCCTACCTTGATGCGCGGGAACTGCTTTCCATGAGCGACGAGGCAATTAATGCCCGTTTTAAAGGCACGGCGCTCGGTCTGTCATGGCTGGGACCAAAAACAATACGACGGAACGCAAGTCTCGCGCTCCGCCATACTGGTTTTCGCTAAAGCCGCCTCAAAGCAATATCCGTTTCTTTGGGATCACCAGGAGCGATATTGCTATGTACCTTTTCAAACAGAGGCGTGATCCGGGCTGTGTCTTCTTCTTGAAGCTCATCGGCGCTTTTGAAAAGAAAGACCACACCACCGCCACCTTTGAGCGCCCGATTAGCGGTAATCGCTATATTCGTTTCTCCAACAATCGTACCAAAGGTCGCTGCGCCGCCACCATAGTCCGCTATATTCCCCGACAGAATCGCGTTATCGCCCAGCGTTATCCTACTGGTCTTATCCAGACCCAGTATCCCGCCACCAAAATTATCAGCGCCGCTTGCCTGATTTGCGGTAATCTTCGTGTTCTCCCACAACGAGAGCGAGCTGTTAGCAGAGATAGCCACACCACCGCCGGAGAGCGCGGCGTTATCCAAAATACGTGTGTTCCCCCATAAGCTCATCTCGCCAATAATATATACCCCGCCGCCCAAGTTTGCGGCAGTATTTCCTGAAATCAACGCCATGCCCCGCATGATAAACGAGGGAGTCTCCTGACTCACCTGATTCATAAAGACACCGCCACCGTAGCCAAGCGCCGTGTTATCCAGGATAGATGCGTTTTCCTGCATACTGAACAAACCTTGATCGATACAGACACCACCACCATTGGCATCTGACTTGTTACCAGATATCTTGGCGCTTCCCTGCATGGTAAACACGCCGTCCCTGATGTGGACGCCGCCGCCATTGGCTTGCGTCGAATTTCCCGCAATAAGCGCGTTATCCGTCATGGTGAAAGTTCCCTTCGCAACATATACCGCGCTGCTTGAGGTATTGATGTTTGAAATACTGGCATCATCGCACATAATCAAGGTGGCGTCGTTTTCAAGCGCCATGCCAACTGTAACCATGTCCGGCGTGCCGAAAATCCGCGTTTTGGTTCCCAGTGTCAGACTCGCCTCCCTGTCTCGTATCCTGAACGAGCCTCCCGCGCCAGCGGAAACCGTGATATGCTCAACCCGTATCTTTGACTGGCCGGAAATATCGAATGCCGGTTCTGTGGCCGAACCATTAAACACGGCCTTCTCTCTCTCTGACGCCTGGGCTTTTCCCGTGATGAGTATCTCAAGCTCGCCCATATTTTCAATCCGCATTGTTCCTTCCTGCACCCCAATGACTGTAATAACTTTCACATTGCTTTGCTTTGCTAACTCAAGTGCTTTTGTCAGGGTCCTGAGTGCTGAGTTTTCCCGCGTTCCTTCATTAGCGTCATTGCCGCTGGCGGACACATAGTAGCTTGACCCGCCAGAACCGGCTGTTGCCATGGCATCCGCTGCGTCAACAATACTCGTGTTTTCCTGTGCGCCTTCAATGGAACCACCAAGCTGCTTAAAGGAACCTTTTAAGCCAATATACACCGCGTCGCCATAATCGCCGGTATTACTGGATATGGAACCATTGATCATGACCGATGTACCATCATCCACATACACACCAGCGCCATATTGAGCAATGTTATTAGCCACAACACCGGCTCCAGTCATTACAAAGGAGCCACCTGCCACATAGACAGCGCCACCGGCGAATCTACTTGAGTTGCCGGTGATTCGGCCATTAACCATTACAAACGAACCACCCTCTACATACACGCCGCCGCCGGTAGTCTCGGCTGTATTACCCGTGATAGTTCCACCCATCATTGTAAAACTGCCGCTCTCCAATACCACGCCACCGCCGTACCCTATACGCTCATCAGACTCGCTGAGCTTACTAGCGTTATTCGAAATTTCCGACCCTTCAAGCATGGTGAATTTACCATTCGCTATGTATACACCGCCGCCGCCGCCATAGGCGCTGGTATTGTCCCTCACCCGCGCCCCAGGTCCAAGCGTAACCGTAGCATCCTGGATCACAAGCCCGCCATAAGCTCCGCCTGAAATCGTGATATACTCAAAGCGTATATTCGAATTTCCACTAATCGTAAGGGTTTTCCACCATTGAGAATCAGACCTTCGTCTTAGGATCGCGGTCTCTCCTACATTTGACTTACCGCTTATGATTATTTCATCCGCACCAGTGTTCTGAATCGTAAGTATGTCAATATCCGTCATTTCAAGTGTGCCAATGACCGTAACCTTCTTTATTGAAGAACCTGACGCCGCTGTAAGCGCCCGCGTTAGTGTTTTAAAAGACTCGGCCTCACTCAGCCCGTTGTTCGTATCATTCCCGCTGGCCATTACATAGTAGGTGGTCACGCCGGCGAGAATCGGAGACTGAGACGCAACGCTTGCGCTTTGCGCCGGCGCTTGCGCTATCCCCAGCATTGAAGCAATTGGTTCAGATACTTCAGGACGCGGAATCTGTAACACACTATTGGGGAGAATGAAGTCAGGATCCAAGATATTGTCCCGATTCGCTCTATAAATCTCTGGCCACCGTGTTTCATCGCCATAGACACGTGCGGCAATCATACGCAGGTACTCACCAGGTTGAATCGTATGAGAGTCATACCGGGCCAAGCTCACGACCGATGGAGTGGCTGGGGGAACGATTGGGTTGAACACTCTCTCGTCCACAATGGCTGTAGCAATCATACCGCCGCGATTGCTGAAAGAACCAGCCTGAGCGATATACACCGCATCGCCGGAGTCCCCGATATTACCAGATATCTCCCCTCCGCTTACCTCAAAGGAGCCGCCCGCGACATAGACGCCGCCTCCCCGTGCGCGCTTGCTTTGGTTGCCGGAGATACTGCCCCCTCTCATAACAAAGGAGCCTGCTGATATATAAACGCCGCCGCCAAGCCCGTGGGCGATATTACCAGCGATTCTGCTCCCTTCCATCATGATAAAGGAGCCACCGTCTAATTCTACACCCGCGCCATAGCCGCCCATGTTTTCATAAAGCTCGGAATACTCGTTATTCACGATTTCCGCGCCATTCTGCATGATAACTCTGCCGTTCTTAATCCGCAGACCGCCGCCGCCATAGCTATTGTTGGCGGTAATCCGCGCTCCCACGCCAAGCGTAACCATAGCGTCCTGTAGTACCACAAGGCCGCCATTGTCAAAGCCGCGAATCGTTATCTGCTCAAAGCGGATATTTGAATTCCCCTGAACCGTAACGCTACAGAACAAGTCCCAGGGCGCCAGTGTGGCAGGCTCTGTCGCGCTTCCGGTTATGGTTATCTCAGCCGCGCCCGCGTCCTTGATAATGTCCCGCTCGCTGTTTATTTCCAGCCGTCCAAGAACCGTGATTGTCTTGATCGAGCCGCTTGAAGCTGCCTGAACAGCCTGTGCCAGGGTTTTGAAGGCAGTGTCTTCGGTAAACCCATTGTTGGCGTCATTCCCACCAGCCTTGACATAGTAGCTGTTGGAACTCGGCGCAGGCCGCGTCGCCGCCACTAGGCTCTGCCCACTGTATGGGTCAGACAACATAGCAGGCGGTTGCTGACTCTCGGAAACCGGAAGCCGCAGTACCATATTGGGAAGAATGAAGTCAGGATTCTGAATGAGGTCTTGATTCAGGGCATAGATGTCGCGCCACCGCGACGCAACGCCGTAGAGCCGATCCGCAATTCCCCGCAGAGAATCCCCGGACTGAACCACATAGGTACTTTCAGCGACACCGCTCAGTACCACCAGATCAGCATACTGCTGATCAAGCGCGTCATAGAGCGAGTCAATAGCGTTAATATCGCTTCGTATCTCATCAAGCGAGATTTGCGCCTTTTGATTGAGCGTTAAAAAACGCCGGTGCAGTTCCTGTACCTCATACCTGCTTTGATACGAACTGAGCCGCTCGTCTTTCTTGCCCATATCAGAGAGCGTCGTCAGCACATTCTGATACGCCGTATCATCGCACTCAACGATGAAGTCCCGCATAGCGTCAATGACCGTCGCCACCTCATCCGGCCTGCTTATGATCCGGTTGCGGATAGCGCGTAACTGATTGAGCTGGGTATTCGGCAAATAACGCTCATACAGAATGAAGTTATCTGTCAAATTTTTCGTAATATCATCAACAGAGGTCTGAGCGAAAACATGACCAGCGACAAGCAGTGTAATAAACAAGAATAAAGTTCCCGAAAGAAAGCGTTTGTTAGTTTTCATTTCTTACTACCATAAATCCTATATTGTTAACGGGAAGCGAAGCGTCAAGGGGAACAAGGCTGTTCCTCGTCCGATCATAACGATACGCTCTGTTCAGTTCCGAACTCAAAAGCCCTACCCGCGAAACAGCGTCCGTACTCAGGAAACCATTCCGCACACTCGCGTCAAGCTCTGCCTGCGAAGGCAGGCGATAACCATTTCTTCTGCCACTCTGATTAGGCTGCACCTCAGTTCCATTGATGGAGTAGTAGGCGTCATACTGCCATTGGGCGCTGAGCCAGTTGCAGTATCGCACGGCGTCAAGCCAAGAAACACCCACAGCCTGAGCAGAACCAGATGAAGCTCTGCCCCGATCATCAGGCCGGTTCATCGCTGAGAGAAACCCCAAAAAGCCGCTATTGCTCACAGCTGGGGTTACGCGAATTCGTCCCGTACCAACGCTAAGCAAGGTCTCAACCGGCTTGATCGTTGGCGCGCTCGCCTCAAGCAAAATCTCGTTCAATAATCTTAGCCGGGCAAGTTCCGCCTGTAGAGAAGCGATGCTCCCTTCACGGGCGTTTGGCTCATTGGCTTGAACAGAACCCGGCCTTGCGCTGCTTCCGGTAGACCCACGCAGTGTACTTATCTCATCATTTAATAAAACGCGCTCCTGGTCGTATTTAGCCTTTTCACTAGCCAGTTCCTCTTCCAGTTCGCTTATCTTCTGATTCTCCAGACCTTGTTTAGCCTTTTCACTGGCCAGTTCCTCCTCCAATTCGCTTATCTTCTGATTCAAGTCCTTAACCTGAGTTGTCGCGCACCCTGAAAACAGAAAAATAGCGCAAGCTCCCACAGCTAACGTGTATCTCAACCTTTTGAGTCTCATAAAAACTTCCCCCATAATGAAAGACTGGATTGATTATATAACCACTTCTTTTAATAGATCAATGCTCATCAGTTCTCAGCAGGGCATTGACGTTGACACTACGTCTCTGACACCCACAGCTGACACCGCGTCGCTGACATCACACGCCTCACGTCCACAGGCAATGCCCTGTTTCCAATAGCCGTTACCAGCAGTCCTTCAGCTCCCCTAGTCGATTGCTCATATCCCCAAGCCGTTTGCCGGCCTCTCTCTGATGCCGGGTGGTTTCTTTAGTACAGTCATGACAGCGTTGAGTTGCTGTGTCTCAGGTCTTGAACTGGCCTGTGGCAGCTTCCATATCATGGATGTTTTTCACGGTTTTCTCAGCGGCGGCGGAAACCAAACTCGCGCTGGCTTCGACTTCGTTGAAACCAGTGGCGATTTGCTCAATGTGTTTCTGAATTTCTCTGGAGGAATCGCACAGTTCTTTCATTTCTTTCTGAACAGCGGTAGCGCCGGTGTTCATCTCCTTTGTACTTTTTCGCACATTGAACGTAACCTCATTCACTACCTTAAAGGTGTCCAGAATCTGGGTCGAACCGGCTTTCTGTTGATTCATCGCTTCCTTAACCTCAATAACAACGTGATCGGTTTTCTCAATGCGCTCGGACACTTGGGAAAACACGATTTGGGACGCCTTTGACGTGCTTACTACCTCACCGATTGCCTGCTGAACCAGATTGATCTCGGTACTGATGTTCTTGGACTGGGCGGCGGAGGTCTCGGCCAGCTTGCGTATCTCGTCCGCAACCACGGCGAAGCCTTGACCGGACGCGCCCGCGTGAGCCGCCTCAATCGCGGCGTTCATGGCAAGCAGATTGGTCTGACTGGCAATAGTGGCGATCACCTTGTTTGCCTCAAGGAGCGATTCAGAGCGCGTGGCTATGAGTTCGATCTTCTGCATGGATTCAACCTGAGCCTGTTCGCCATGACGGGAAAGGGTGATAAGTTCAGCGAACTGCTCTGCCATGATATTGATGGAATTGCTCACTGATGTGATATTACTGGCGATTTCCTCCACAGACGCGGATGCGCTTTCAACGCTTTTGGCCTGATTGTTTACCAAGCTTTCCATACTGTTGATATTTTTAGCCACCTCTTCTATCAGGCTTGATGATTCAGTAACGCCGCTTGCTTCGGTAGACGCCCTTTCCTTCACCGTTTTTATGCTGGTGGAAATTCGCGCTATCGTACCTATGCTTGATTTGGCGCTGTTCCCCAGTTCTTTACCCAGGGTCATGAATTCCTTCTGGATGCGTTTGATTTCGCCCATGCTGCTCGCAAGCCCTTCGCAGAACTCGTTGATCATGCCCGCGATGGAACTCAGTTCATCAACCGAGCTTATGAAGATACGCCTACGCAGGTCCCGGTCTCCAAAGGCGATGCCCTTAGTCTGCTCAATGATTGAGCTATAGATGTCCTGGGAGACCTTTGCGGAGCTAACCATGAGAAAGGTAATAAGCGAAAAAAACAGCAAAACACTGATCACAAGGGCGGTAATCATCCTGCCCAGAAGCGCGGGGGTACGCGCCTGAGCGTCAAGCAGGATACCCACAGAGGCGACGCTCAGTATCAGCAGCAGGAAGGTAACCACGATCGGTATGATGAGGAGCTTGCGGTACTGCCGCTGCTCCGTGATTGAGCGGGGATAAGAAACAATGGACCGCGAGAGCAGAAGGCTTGTTACCCCCCGATCCGAGTTAATATACAGACAACAGCCAAACAAAAGCCCGAAAGCGAGCTGAAACAAGGCAAGTGGAAGTTTCTGCTCGTTCCGCAGCCCCAGGGTCCCCATAATCGGCACGATAGCCACGATGTACACCACCTGTATTGCCGCATAGAGTGCGAGGGCGCGTAAAGGGAATGCGCCGAGTTGCCTGAGCGAGGCCTCTTTCATGTCTGGCTTGGCTTCAAGCTGTTTAAAATCTTCCCCTAGAGGACTCCCGGCTTTCACCAGCGCGTAGCTAAGTGCGCCAGCGAACAAGAGACTCACACCGCTCAGCGTAGGTAGCGCCCATACGGATGTGGACGTGGCGCTCCGAAATACAAACACGGAAATAAAAACCACCGCGATGCTTGCCAACAAGCAACCAGCGATCAGTACACGATAAGAACCTTGCGTATTATTCATGAAAAAACTCCTTGATAGGTTTACTATGTTCTTAATTCGGAAAGATTGGAAGTAAGTTTTACAGCGATTTAACATCTACCTGTCATCTTCACCATTGATAGCATAGAGCGTAAGACTTTGGGAAGGCTTCACGTGGAACCTGCTAAAGCGAAAACCGCTTCCCGCCTCCCACGTTGGGCTTGGCAAGCCTTCCGTTTCGGTCAGTCTACCCAAACGTTGGGCTTAGTGAGCCTTCCGTTTCGGTCAGTCTACCCAAACGTTGGGCTTAGTGAGCCTTCCGTTTGGGTCAGTCTACCCAAACGTTGGGCTTAGTGAGCCTTCCGTTTGGGTCAGTCTACCCCAACGTTGGGCTTGGTGAGCCTTCCGTTTCGGTCAGTCTACCCAAACGTTGGGCTTGGTGAGCCTTCCGTTGGGCTTGGTGAGCCTTCCGTTTGGGTCAGTCTACCCAAACGTTGGGCTTGGCGAGCCTTCCGTTTGGGTCAGTCTACCCAAACGTTGGGCTTGGCGAGCCTTCCGTTTCGGTCAGTCTACCCCAACGTTGGGCTTGGCGAGCCTTCCGTTGGGGTCAGTCTACCCCAACGTTGGGCTTGGTGAGCCTTCCGTTGGGCTTGGCGAGCCTTCCGTTTCGGTCAGTCTACCCCAACGTTGGGCTTAGTGAGCCTTCCATTTGGGTCAGTCTACCCAAACGTTGGGCTTAGTGAGCCTTCCGTTGGGGTCAGCCTACCCAAACGTTGGTGTCAGAGACGGTGGTGTCAGACGTTAGGTTAGGTTCAGAGACGTTGGTGCCAGATGGCGGTGTCAGAGACGGTGGTGTCAGACGTTACGTGGTGTCAGAGACGTTAGTGTCAGAGATGCGATGTCAGACAGTGGTGCCAGACACGCGGTGTCAGAGACATTAGTGTCAGACACGTGGTGCCAGACGTTAGGTTCAGAGACGGTGGTGTCAGAGACGGTGGTGCCAGACATGTGGTGGAGACGTTGGTGTCAGAGACATTAGTGCCAGAGACAGTGGTGTCAGACGTTAGCGCCAGAGACGCAGTGCCAGACGTTAGTGTCAGACACGCAATGCCAGACGTTAGGTTCAGAGACGGTGGTGTCAGACACGCAGTTCCAGACACGTGGTGCCAGACGTTAGGTTCAGAGACGGTGGTGTCAGAGACATTGTGTCTTAATCGTGGTGGGCATTGCTGGAGTTTTAGGAGAAAAGTCTCAGCATGGGATCGATTTCCACGCGAACCCGTTTGAGGAATGAAATGTCCGTTGCCAGCGGCATAGCTGGTGGCGCTTTGTTGGCACGGTCGGGGAAATGCGCCCAGAGGTAATCACAGGCGAGAAGCAGGGTTTCCAGTTCTTCAGGTGAAGCAGCCCGATCTCCGCAGAGCATGGCTTTCAGGCTATGGAGCATGGCTACCTCGTTCTGGATAAAGTCGCTTATGGAGGACGCTTTGATACGCGGGGGAACGGACGCCTTGGCAGGAGCCGGCGAAGCGTTCCGCAAAAGCGCAAGCGCCGCGTGCATAGACAGGGTGTTCAGCCCTAGGGCTAGTCCGGGGCCTTCAATGTCATACAGCCGCGGTTCGCCGGAGAACTCGTCCTCAAAAAGGTTACGGTAGGTATTCAGCGCGGGATCGCTTCGCGTTGGGAGACCTGACTTTGCGCGGGCTATAGAGGTTCCGGCGCGAAACGCGGCGGCTGCGTTGATCGGACTGTTCAGGCGGTTCTGGTGGCGCAGAAGTTCCTGATGGCTGGGCGTGCCACGGGCGTGGTAATGGTCAAGGGTGAAGGAGAAATCAAGGCCAGCCACAATAAGCGGACCCGCGCTTATGCGGATCGCTATAGCTACCGCGCTTAAACCAACAGAACCCAGTGGTGGGAACGTTTCTGGCATGAGACCTGCCACTTTGAGCCGCGTGAAAAATCCCAGGGATGTCCATTCAGTGGCAAAGAGCGCGAGTTCGCCGCTAAGCGTGTCCTTTGTCGCGGGAAGGGCTGAAAGGTCCATGGCAAGCGGCGCGTTCCAGCCACCAAGTCCGACAAAATCACGCAGGTTCCAGTGCTGACTCTCCAGCGCAACCACCAGATCGGGCGGTATATCCCGCGCCCGTAACGCGCTCAGGCTCGTATCCACGCACACGATGCGAAATGGCCGCGTTTCCCGTGCGTGAACCACAGGATCAGGCGCGAGGCGGTCTAACACCGCGTCCAGCGATGGGCCTGCGCCCAGCACAAGTACCGGCGCGGCGCCGAAATGCGCGGCAATCGCGTCAAAGCCAAGCGAATTGGCAAGCAGCGGGAGATTGCGAACCGCGTTTCTGATATACAGTCGCCCCAGTCGCGTCAGCGTCATGGCGTTACTCAGGTCTGTGAGTAAGTCTCGCCGTAGCGCAACAGCCAGTTCCTCGTATAACGCCGGAAAAAGCTGCCAGCCGCCAGTAAGCCGTAGCATGTCCACGCGCCGGAATACACGGCTCCCCCAGCGTTTTTTAACAAAAGCGCGTAAAGGCGCCACGCCGCGTCCCGCAAACACAAGACAGAGGCGGGAATCGTTAAGCGCCTTGAGCGCCTCACGCGCCAGCGTAAAGAGCTGTTCGTCAGCCTCCACACAAAGGATCGCCGAATCCGCGTCAAGCCGCTCAAGCAGACTCGCAAGCCCATACGCATACAGTGGCGACGGACAGACATACAGGGTCTTACCCGAAATAGACAACGATGCCACCAGCCGTTCCGCCTGAGCAATCGGGTCTATACGTGAAAGAAGCGTCTTGTTTTTGTAAAAGACAGAAAAGCCCCGGCGGGCAGGAAGCTGCCGGGGCGCGTCCTCACTGGAAGTATTCGAAGTAAGCGTCGGAGAACCGGTCATCAAGTTTATCGCTGGCCAAGAAGTAGGAGCGCAGCGCCTGATTCATGGTATTGCCAATCCAATACGAGGAATATGATGACTCAATCGCCTCAATACTGGTTGAATCCAGCGCGGTCTCTGACACTGGATACAAAATCGCCACATAACTTTTTCCAATAACAATGGGCTGGGAAGGAGTGGCCACTGGTGTTGAAAACGCGGTCTGCCAGAAATTCTGGTCAGAGACCACCGTACTAGCGATAGAGGTAGCGTCGGACAGTGATGAAAGCGTAGTAAACAAGCCCACGTCGCCATAATTAAGCGGCACCGGACCAAAGCTCGTCTTCTCAAGTCCAGCCACAACGAGCGCCTCATCAAAACCTAGCACGTTGATCGATGTGGCAAGCTCATTGGCGCGGTCAATATACCAGTCTTCAATACGGCCACCCTCAAAATCCATCATGTAGAGGCGTACCCGCGCATTGAGCGTGGTATCGCTCATGTCCGGCGCACGCGGCTCCTCCTCGGCGCGGAAAAACGCCCAGCCGGAAGAAAGCCTGATGAGCGGACTTAATTCACCCTTGGGAAGGCTGAGCAGGGTTTCCCGATCCGCCGCATCGGGGATAATACTCGTAAGCTCATAAGCCATCTTGATCCCCATATCCCCGCCGGTTTCAGCGTAACTGTCCTGCGAATAGTTCTTTGCCGCGTCCTCAAAGGTAGCGGTTCCGTCCCGAACCGTGGCCAGAATCTGATTGGCTTCCCGTTCACTGGACATAATCGTGATTTGCGAAAGATGCGCAACACGGAAGAGCGCGATATTTGATGTAACGTACGCTGTAAGCTCTGTTTCTGGATAGTCGTATAATGAAAAAAGCGCCATATCAAACGAGCGCTGCGGGGAAGCCATCTGGCTCATAAACGCCGCTTCGTTTGAAGATATCGGCAATGTGTTCACCATGTCGTTTGTATACCGCGTTTCGGCAAGGCTGTTCTGAGCCTCACGGAACAACGATCGCTGGGCCATGTTATCCATCTGGCGATATTTGAGACTGGAGAAGCGTCCGTTTTCCTGAAACTGGGGAAGCTGGGCTATCTCCCGATTGACCACATCTGTCGGCGCGACATAACCGGCCTTTTTCATCTCCTCAAGTTTTGCCACATGAATTACGGTGTCCTCAAACGCGCTCCGCCACATCGGATACGTCAGGAAGATGTTACTGGCATCATAGCTGTCGCCATAGTAGTAACGATACAGTTCCTCATACCCCTGCACCTGTTGCGTGAAGTAGTTCCCCGGAACCAGCGTGATGGGCGTCTTGTTGTACGAACCGAACTCCAATTCAATGCCCACGTTGCTTACACCCGGAATGGCCGGAACCAGCACAAATGCGACAATCACGATAAGCAGGATCACCAATGTTCCGACAAACATGAACGGACGTTCCTTGAACCGGCGTTTCCAATCCGCAAGCGTGGAATTCTCATCCTTAGCCACTGGTTTTTTTGTTTTACCTTTTACTTCGTCTTTTTCTTTGTTATTTGCTTTGAAAGCCATAGTGTACCTCTTTCTTCACCCTAGCATGAACACGCGCTTGAATCAATGTGTCTGTTGAGAATCAACGCCCTCTTTTGTTGTTTGTGTATCACTGATAGATTAGGGCAATGAACACTGAACGGCTTTATTACGACATCCATGATAGCGGCGTCCACGCCGCCACTATTCTGGAAATCCGTCCGTTTAAGGACAAAACGGCGCTTATCCTTGACAAAACCATTTTTTACCCTGAGGGCGGTGGTCAAAGCGGTGATCGCGGCACGGTTAACGGTGTGCCTCTGCTTGATACAAGGGAAGAGGGCGGCGAAATTCTCCACGTGGTATCAGAGGCGGATGGGGCAACACTCAAAACCGGCGTCGTGGAACTCACGCTTGATACGGAGCGGCGCAGGGACTTGAGCGCCCAGCACACGGCGCAACACCTTTTGTCCGGGACCATACTGCGGCTCACTGGAAAGCCTACGCTGTCCATGCGCTTGGGCGAAGAGGTAAACACGATTGATGTGGATACGCCTGAGTTCACCAAAGAAACGCTGCTTCAGGTCGAGGAGGTGGTTACCGGCGCTATTGAAAGAAACCATCCGCTTATAACACACATCTGTCCGCCGGAGAATATGGCTGAATTCCCCCTGCGGAAGGTTCCGCCCCAGGGCGAAGAGCTGATCCGTGTGGTAGAGATTCAGGGCAATGACTTTTCGCCCTGCTGTGGAACCCATCTCAGCAGCACCGGCGAGATCGGTATGCTCCGTATACTTGGCACGGAAAAGTACAAAGGCATGACCCGTGTTTCATTTATCGCGGGAAGGCGTGTCCTGAACGACAGCCGTCTTCTGCGGAACAACGCCGATATTGTTTCCCGCGCCCTCAAGGTTCCAATCGCGGAAACTGCTCAGGCCACGCTTGCCTTGCTTGAAAAGGCTGTCGCCCTTGAACGCCGTGTCAAAGCGCTGGAAGAAACGCTCGCCACGTTCAAGGCAACAGAACTCTTACAAAAAGCCGGTATGTTGGCTGAGGGAGCGACGCCAACCCTGGGCATACTGGCGCTGAGTCTCCCAGACGCTGACATTGATGAGGCGCTACGCATAGGCCGCGCCGCCCAGAAGCTGTGTGGCGTACCGCTCGTGTTTGCTTCGCCAAAGGACGCCAAATTCGCCGCGTTTTGTTCAACCAAAGGCATTGACATACGTCTCATACTGAAACCAGCGATGGAAGCACACAAGGGGCATGGTGGCGGCAGTCCCTCGTTTTTTCAGGGCGTGTTTTCCTCAGCGCAGGAACTTGCGGCTTTTATGGCCGCGCTCACGCTTCCTAGCGATCCTCTCTGAAATATGGGTTACCCAGTCCGGCAGGAGCCTGATACTCCTTCTTTTTCCGCAGAGTAATGAGGATAAGCACAAGAATTGTGGCAATGTAGGGGATCATATCGAGTAACTGAGGATAGAACACGATCTTTTTACCCAGTATCACAAGGTTGATATTTTGAAACTTGAAGCCAATCCCCTTGAGCGCGCCAAATATATACGCGGCAAAGATCGCCTTGAGGGGGTTCCATGTGCTGAAGATGATGAGCGCAACCGCGATCCAGCCTGCGCCCGCAGTGATGTTTTCCTGCCAGCGGGGAACAAATACCAGCGAAAGGTAAGCCCCGCCCATGCCGCAGAGAAAACCGCCACCGCAGATGTGCAGGTACTTGTAGAGCGCGACTGGTATGCCGGAGGCGTCGGCCACAGCAGGGTTTTCGCCTACTGTCCGCACGTTCAGCCCGGCGCGGGTGTATTGGAAATAGCAGTAGAGCGCGACTGCGAGAATCATGCCTGCCAGCACATAAACGCTCTGCTGGAAAAAGATGGGGCCGATAATGGGGATGCGACTCAGAAGCGGCACAGACACTGGCGCGAACGCCCGGCTGATCGCGTCAGGTAGGGGACGGCCAGAGAGATTCTTGCCCAGAAAGCCTGATACGCCAGTGCCAAAGATGGTGAGGATGAGGCCGGTAACCACCTGATTGCCTCGGAGCGTTACCGTGATGATGGCGTAGATGAATGCGCCGCCCGCGCCAGCGAGACCCGCAGCGCAGACCGCCGCCACAGGATTTGCCGTGGACAGCGCCGCTGAAAAGCCTAATGATGCGCCAAGAAGCATCATACCCTCAATACCCAGGTTCATATTGCCGGCTTTTTCGCAGAGTATGCCACCAAGCACCGCGAACAGGATATGAGTTCCCATCTGCACGGCGGTTTGTAAAAAAGGTATCATTGTTTTCTTCCTTTATAACTGGAACTAAACACCAGACGATAGCGCAGGAAGAACTCGCTTCCCAGCACAAAGAAGATAATGATCCCCTGTAAAACGCTTGAGATGGACGCTGGTATTTTTAA
The DNA here is from genome assembly GCA_031266875.1 of Treponema sp. Lineage (GTDB taxonomy): Bacteria > Spirochaetota > Spirochaetia > Treponematales > Breznakiellaceae > JAIRMT01. Next base: position 30,937 of record JAISAE010000081.1, on the reverse strand, counting down.
AGAGCTTTGCAGAAACGTACCGCCCTGTATAAGCATGGAAAACAGAAAAGAGACCACGACAATAGTCGGCGGACTCAGGCGGGCAAGCCATGTTGTGATGACTGCAGTAAAGCCCAAGCCGCCTGATAACTGCTCGGAAAGGGAACGCTCCACAGCGGAAGCCTGCATCATGCCGGCAACGCCGCAAAGCCCACCGCTCAACATGATAGCGATGATCGTGATACGCAACACATTCATGCCTGCGTAACGCGCCGTGGCTTCGCTTTCTCCCAGCACATCAATCTCATAACCAAGCTTTGTTTTCCTGATGAGCAGATATACGAGGGTACACAGAAGTAGCACGATGATCCAGCCTGCATGGATCCCCAGCACATTCGGCAGTATCGCGTTTTCGCTGAACGGCGCGATCTTCGGAAAGCCGCTGGCCGCCGGATCTTTCCACGGCCCATATTGTAAGTATGAGACCCACTTAGCCGCCATGTAGTTCAGCATCAGCGTAACCAGTGTCTCGCTTGTCCCAAACCGCGCCTTGAGCAGGGCTGGAATGAGAGCCCATGCGCTGGCAAACACAAAGGCTGTGGCGAACATGGCCGGAAGCAAGAGCAACGCGGGCAGGACGGGGAAGGCAAATGCAACGAGCGCAGCCCCATAAGCGCCAATGAAAAACTGCCCCTCACCACCGATGTTCCAGAACTTCATGCGAAATGCGATGGCTGTTCCCAGTGAAAGCGTGGCGAGCGGAATAGCCTTATTCACCGTTTCTCTGAACCGGTACGCCGTACCTAAAGAGCCGGTTACCAATCGCTCATACACATCAAGCGGATTATACCCCATAAACAGTATGATGAGCGCCGAAGCGATGAGTGCGATAAGTACCGCCGTGATCCGCAGCAAGTTTTCCCTCAGCGACGAGGTTTCACTTCTAGTTATGATTCTTACCATAATAGTACGATATAACACGATACGATTCCATGGAGAAATCTTCAACCCCGCTATCTGATAATTTGCAACAAGAATTATTTACTTATAATCATTTTATGCTTGACGCAAAGCTATATTTTGTTTATATTTATCTAAACACCTAGCAGTTAGCTGTTTTTAATAAAGTGTATAAGGGTGAGCAACATTCTTTCTTTAACTTATGTAAAAAAGTAAATCATGTTACGAATTCCTAGTTGTTGCTACTAATCCCTTGTACACTTTGTTTATTTCAATGCTTTTCAATAAAGAATTTTCACTCCAAGCCAAAGTGATTGAAGTGTTAAACTCAAACTCTTGGTAGACCATGAAAGAATGGGAAACCTCTTGTTGACATGTAGGTAAAGATAGCTTAGTATACAAACTCATATCCGTGCAGTGCGGGGGATCAATATCAGTGGACATGGGTCGTCAGTTTTTGGTAAGAACAAGAGTGAAACCGTCGTGGGCATTCCGGTATTATGGAAAGAAGCAGAAACCTTGTAGAGCAAGCCAAGCAATCAGCCCAGGCTACAAACCTTTGCCTTTAGGCGTGGGGTACTGACCTAACCGTAGTATCTGGTTCCCTGTGAGGACAGGTCTGGTGCTCTGCGGCGCGGATTCTTCTTTGAGCGCTCAAGCAAAAAAGTCCCAGACCGCAGCGTTGATATTGGGCTTATTCGGCACGACAGCTAGCCTGAGGGTTTTACAGGGGAAGCCATCAATAAACTCAATCTACGGCCTGGAACTATTTTTTTCAAAACAATGGTGGGCTTAGCTTGTAAGGTGTAGCCCGCCGTGTTACGTGAGGCTATGCCACCGGCTTATGCGCTGAGGGCATAGCCTCTTCTTAGAAGCCCCACCAGAACTTGACCTGAACTTGGTTTTTAATACCGCGTTCAGGATCAATTCCTGTCTGCATGAAGTATATCGCATCACGCAGACGAATACCCGCATTCGGGCCAAAGGTGAACTCAAGAGCCGGACGAAGCATAAAACCAATTTGGTTGTAGGCATAGCCGTCTTTCAGGGTTTGCTCTGTTTGGGTAGCATCACCGCCCCAGACGTCAAAGTCGCCGCCGAAAAAGAGAAAAGCCTTGATGCCGTCGGCGAGCTTATAACTCGGCGCCCACTCAATCGAAATCTTAGTGTTGCCATTGCCATCACTGACATAGAGCGGATCGCTCCGAATCCATGCATATACGGTGAATGTCTCTAAGGAAAACGCGCCAAGATCTACGAGCTTTGACAGACTGAGGTCAAGGCGGGGGTGAAGCTGGAAATTGACCGACCGTACTATCTTGTTATCTTTAACTGCTTCTGTGAGAGGTACATTTTTGAGATCATCTTCGTCCTGGTTGAAATCAGCGACCTGTAGCTCTGCCCTAATCTGAACCGGTGAGAAGTTGAAATCAAGAGCCGCGTTCAGGTCCATACTATCCTTTAAGGAGCTTTTTCCTACCGTCTCTTTGAGTTTCAGGGCAGCGCTTATGGTGGTATACGGAAGCGGTTCGCTGAGCTTGAAGCCGGCGATCATATTCTTAAAGGGATAATCGGCTTTTAATTCGTCCTTTGGAACGGGAAGAGTAACACCAACATTCAGTCCTTTGAGGGCAGCAGGATTGATGTTGAGCTGAACAGCGCCGTCACCGGGATCATTACCATAGGACCAGTTATCATCCCAAGCCGTCCACGGGTCTTCGGGACCGCCCGCACGGAGCCACAGTTGCTTGTTGAGCAACCAGAGCTTACCCCAGGGACTATCAAAATAGCCCTCAAAATCGCCACCGAAGTTGTTTACACGCCTTATACCACCTGCGACACCAAAGGAGTAACCAGCGCCCGGCGTATTGCTATTATCGTAAGAGATGCTAAAGCTGATTTTGCCAGTGTAGTCTTCATCATCGAATTCGTTGATGGTCGTATCTGGATAGTCACCATCTGGATCAGGTTTGACATCTGAGGTAACGAGGAAGCCGTTGAACACGGTTTGGACTTCAATGTTGAATGTTCCAGTACCGGCGGAGATGCTGGGTGCGCTCCACTTTGTAGGTTCAGTCGCTTCGGCGGCTTCCTGAGCGAAAGCCATTCCGCTTATGCCCCCGCACAGTGCGAGAGCAAAACTTATCGAAACAAAGTTTCGTGTTATTTTCTTCATAGTAAGATTTCTCCTTAATTAGATTGCATACGTTAATTCACCCTGAGCGATAACAGCTGCTCTTTAGTAGCCATAACTGGACTAAGGGTGATTTCCGAAAGTTCATTCTCGTAAGGCGTTTATCCCGCCTGCAACTGCCAGGCACGCCCTTCAGGCTGAGTTTTGACTTCAGCATCTGTGCTTCGTTGCTAGCATCGCACATCCAGTGAACGTAATTACCCCCCCCCCCCCCCCTCAGTGCCAACATAATACTGAGTATTACCATTACACCTGCTTTACTTTTCATATTTCCCTCCTGAAAAAACGCTGGAAAGGAACAACCAACGGCTGTTAGTTCTTTCCTTGCGCATAAAAATAGGAATCCCTCTATCCAAGTTGCGAACAGAAAGAAATTCCCAAATTTACCAATAAGAATAAAGATATTACTTGTCTGCATATCAGACGATACAAGACGAACAGATCTCTGACGAGAAGAAATGCACACGGACCCTAAAAGAAGAGCTTCACATTCAGCGCCTTTGACTAAGGATGAAGCGAAATTTACAACACTACAGGGGGGGGGGGGGGGGGGGGATTAAATATTATTATTCTCAAAGCATTTTTCATAAACTATAAAACCCTCTTTTTAAGAATCGCGCCTTATCAAGCACTTCTTGTATAAGCAACCTTACTAGATCGCTGTCTTCTAACCTTATCAGGAACCATTTCCTGCTACCATTGAAATTAGTATATTCTACTCTTACTGACTTGTCAACAGGAATTTTACACCAATATAAAAAAACGTAGCAGCTAGTATCTGCCGCTGGCTACGAACAAGTAAGATACTTTTCAGTATCGGATATGTGTGTAAAAAAGTTAACATAACCATAGAAAGTATGATACCGCCGCCGTATACAGATGTCAAGCATTATTTTGATCTTTGATCCGAAACAATCACCGGAAAATTCATCTGGTTCTTCACTGAACTGTGCAAACAGCTCTCTAAGCACGTTCTCCATAGTGCAGTATAAGCAGATTATGGAAAATGTTACGAGTGCGAAACAGGTGCGTGTTTTCACGAGTCGGATGTACGCGGTTAGTTAACAGAATCGCGTAGAGCCGGTAAACTGGATCAACCCAGAGGCTTGTACCAGTATAGCCTGTGTGACCAAAGGCACGCGCCGACATATAATCGCCGGCGGAAGAGCCGTGCTCCCAGACCATCCAGCCCAGACCCCGATTCTCACCTCGGCCTTCGGTGTAGTTCCGTGTCATCAGTTCGGCGCTTGGCTTTTTCAGAAAACCCCGACCATCAAGCGAGTCAAGCATGGCGATTGCAAGGCGCGACATATCAGCGGCAGTGGAAAAAATGCCGGCATTACCACTGATGCCACCCATGACCGCCGCGTTTTCGTCGTGTACCTCGCCGCGTAAAACCCTACCTCGCCACGGGTCATTTTCAGTGGCAGCAATGCGTTCAAGTAAGGCTGCCGACGGTCGGTACATCGTTTCTTTCATGCCAAGCGGGTCAAGTACCCGCTTTTGTATCACTGCGTCAAGCGACTCTCCGTCAATAGCTGAAACAATCTCACCCAAGAGAATGAACGCTTCGCAGGTGTAGACAACGCGCTCAGGGCTGTCGGTGCGAAGCGGCGTCCAGATGATTTCTTCTAACAGATCAGCTTTGGTGTGCGCCGACAGGTAGAGGCGGTTGCCACCGGCAATAGGGCTGGTGTGGGTAAGCAACTGAAACAGAGTGATGGACGCCTTGGGCGTACCCTTATATGACGGCAGGAAATAACCAACCGTGTCCTGAAGGCGGGTAAGGCCATCCTCAAGCTGACGCATCAAGGCGCAGGCCACAAACAGTTTTGTTATTGAGGCCATATCATAAATGCTGTCTTTAAGCACCGGCCCCAGTCCCTGACCCAGAACGCCCACCGTACCTTGCTCAAAAACCTCAGTCTGGTTTCCCGCGATCCACGACGCACCGGGAAATGCCCTTTCGCGCACACATTCGCTTAAATAGTTCTCAATAGTTCGCATAGTAGTTTCAGAATACTGGAAAAGGCGCTTTGTTTCCAGTACGTTTCCTCACTTAACCATGTTGAGCAGATACCAGTATCAGGCAGAGAATGAATGAGCAGACAAGTCCGACGCCAAACATGATGAGAGCGGTGGAAAAGCTAAAAGCAATGACCGATGTGATACTTAAAATGTTAAGTATCTTGCGAAAACAAAACAACAAACCGTTGAAGACCAGCGGCAATATAAACAGCATGGGAACGCCCAAGTATTTGGGACGTATTGATGAACGAAAACACCAGCCAACAATAATGATAAGCATCACCAGAGACAGCATGGCGCCAGGTTCACTCAGACGGTAGATAAGCTCAGCCTCAAATACTTTGGTAATATAGCCATAGTCCCCAAAGTGGTCTAAAGCGGTGAAGAGATCGTCTATCGAAAGCGCGTCAAGGCCACGCCGGAGTCTTGAAAGAAGGAGAAAATCGCCATAGCTCACATCCAGTATGAGGTCCGCGTTGGTGATGGATGGACGCTCCCCGCCACTCCAGACTGGATCAAGACTGGCTTCCTCGTTTTCCCGCGAAAGTGCGCGGAGCAAGATGAGAAGCTTTTCGGTTCCGTCAAGGCGAATAGGTAATATCTTGACATAGGGCGTTGTAAGATCATAACGCAATGTGCCGTCGGCAGAGAACGCCATAAGCTCAAAGCCGGTACCGTAGGAAATGTCTGGCATGGTGGATAGAGAGAAAACACGCAGAACCGCACGTCCGCCATTGTCAAAGGGCAAGGAAAAGATCACTCCTGAGAGCATTTCACCCACATGCTCATCAACTTCATCGACAAAGAACGAGCTTTTCCGAGCGCTTTCTTCACTCAAGGCAAGAAAGTTAGCCACGTCAGGGTCAGAAGGAAGCTGGGAGGAAAGCGCCTTAAAAGTATAGTAGGCGCGAACCCAGTCACTGGCTATGACTGCCTCATAACCCTCCCGTTTCTGGCGGTACAGGTAGTATGCCTTCTCTTCCTGTACGGAAGGTGTGAGGGCGCCTAGTGCGTTCCACGCGAGGCTGGCCAGCCGTTGGGCCTGCGCTGCTTCAACACTGCCCTGACGTGCGAGACGGCCCGCAAGTACGGCAAGCCAGTGGGAGTCATAGTAACGCCCCTCGCCAAACGCCGTATCCGCCATGACAAGGGCATCCGTCGCACTTACCGAGTCCTGGCCGAGCGGATGACGATTCCGGGAAACTGTTTCATCAATGGCGTTAGACTCATCACGAAGTGAGGAACTAAGACGCCAACTGTCCATACCAAATTCGATCTGTTCCCACAAAGACTCGTTTTCAGGATTTTCTGGCCATATCGAATCGCATACACGCATAAACTGATATGCGTCAGGCCATTCCCCCTGGTCCGCGTATCTCACAGCACCGGCTTTGGATTGCGTATAAAGTTCACCCCGAAGCTGTAGTATGGAGACAAAATCGTGGGCAAGGGGCGCAGCGAGAAAAAATAGCAGCGTATACACCAGCGTCGCTGCAATGCCCATGATGATCGGAGCCTTGAGGTATGCCAGAAGCCCAGGCGAAAAACGCTTGAACTCTTCTTGCGGGTTTTTCTGTAAGCCAAATAGAATCACAAGGCCAGAAAAAACCAACGCCGGAAAAAAATAAAAACAGTCAAGAAAGCCACCCACAAAACGCCACTGGGTAGAGTAGATAGGAAGCGGTATTGCATTGGTAGGTACAAAAAACCGGAATACCATGATCAGCAGACAGGAGGCAAGCATATAAATAGAAAAAAAACTGAATGGCTTAGTAATCTTCATTGGTAGTCCACCTCTTTTTGATAAAAGAACTCCCAGAGCTAAGTAAAAGGAACACAAGCCCCAGTACACATAAAGCCAGGGGAACTACCAGGAACAGGGGAAAAATTCCCTTGCTTATGGCGTTTATAAGCGTCCGCGCCTGCTCCGAATCAAGTAGACTCTCCACCTCCAGTACGCCCCAGAACAGAAGCACGCCCAAAAACAGGTTTGCCAGCGGCCATGAACTCGCGTCAAACACAAAGCGCAGGGTACTCAGACAAAACACCAGCGCGAGTATATACACAAAAAACGAAAAGAAATTTTCCCGCAAACGCGCCCCACATTGCTCGCCGGCGTGAATGAGCTTATCCACGATCGTTCCTATAACATACACGGAATCATTTCTGAAGAAGACTGAGGGAGACCCCAAGCTCTCCTGTATGCCCTCATAGCTAAAGGGCGAGTTCGGTGGAGCAATCACCCGCATACCTGACAAACCAGGACTCTGCAGGAGTACCTGAGACCGGTCGCCATCCACCGTGATAAGGCCTGCTCCTCCTAGATACTGGAGTGTTTCAGCAGGCCGAGGCGATCCTCTCTGGATCACGCTGAGTGTCAGTGAAAAAAGCCCGATACAGAGCAGGGATAAAACCATCACAAAAATAGTGGAAAGGGAAACAGGAAACTTATACCGGGCGCTGTAGCTCAAACCAAACAGTATGGTAGTATAGATACTGAGCGACAGAGAACGCCAGCCCGCAGTAAGCAGGGAATCAATCTTAGCTTCCTGTGGGCTGAACGAAAGCACACGCGCCAGCTCAATGCGGATCACCATAAAGTGCGCAATGGTCAACACCACAAACGTGATGATAAACCAGAGACAGACAAAGCGAATCACTCTAATGAAGACAGGCAGTTCCTGATTCACAACACCTCACAAGCCATTGGATTTATCCGGCAAAGCCTTCATCTTTTCCTTCAGCTCCATAAGCATCAGGTCAGCCGAAGAGTCGGAATGTTCCAGTTCAGCAAAACGTTTGTCCAGACTCGCGTTTGAGGACAGACTCTCAAGCTCTTGTGAGGCGTCAGCCTCTGCTTCCATCTGGTCTACCTTTGCCGCCATGCGGTCAAAGGCATCAAACGCGCTCCGGTTACCAGCAACGCTTGAGATGGTACTCTGTATCTTCTGTTGAGCTTCGGCGCGTTTGGCACGCGCCACGAGCAGGTTCTTCTTGCGCTGGGCTTCCTCGATCTTGTTCTGGAGCTCCTTCAGCGATTCCTTGAGCTTGTCAACCGAAGCTTTCTGGGCTTCCCATTGCTTCCGGTACTCAGTGTATGCGCTATCATACTCTTTCTTCCGCATGAGCGCTTCTTTGGCCAGATCGTCCTTACCGGCCTGTACCGCGAGCATAGCCTTCCGTTCCCACTCCTGGGCCTGAGCGCGCTGGTTTTCAGCTTCTCGTTCCAGCTTTTTCTCGTCAGCAATGGCCATAGCCACTGCTTTCTTTGATTCAATCAACTGCTCACTCATTTCAATGAGGAGCTGATTCAGCATCTTTTCCGGCTTCTCAGCCTTACTTATCATGTCATTCACGTTTGACGAAACGAGCGTTTTCAATCTTGAAAAAAATCCCATTATTATCTCCTCTACTGGGGTCGATAGCTTGAAAGAATCGGGTAGTGCTGGGACAGGGCAAGGCTGAAAGCATCCAGCGTTGCCCTGAATTCCAGATAATCCATAGCATCATACTCAAGCGTATCAATTAAAACAACCTGTTCACCCTCAAGGGCGTAGGCGCCATGAACAATGTCCGAAGCGTTCAGCTCAAGGAGCTTGGTAAAAAATTCAAGCCGCTTCTCTACAGGCGCTTCCATCACGAGCGCCCGAACTACCACCAGTGGTTCCGCGTACAGCACCGCGATCCCTTCCAGATCGTGTTCCGCGTCGTCAATAAACCAGAGGTTCTTCTCTACCTCACGATAACTCAACATGAAATCAATGAGATACTGTTCAATCTTGTTTTCCATACATACCTGCCTTAAAGTTTTTATCCCAGGAACACGAGTCCCCACTGATCAAGCGTTATGACCGCCTTACACGTCTCACACCGAAAACGCCCAGCCTTGTCCGCCCCCAGACCCGCCGAACAGACCGGACACGTAAGCGCGGCCCGGAAGACCTGTCCAATCTTATATGCTCCGTTCTGAAACAGGGCAAACCCTTCGCTCAGGCTCTCCTTTATGGGAAAGGCCCCGCCAAAACCCAAAAGTTTAAAGACATCATGCACCTCTGGTACCAGTTCAACCAACGCCATATCCCCGCCCCTTGTCTTCACGGCCTTGAGCAGTGCGGCGAAAGAGCCAATGCCAGCTGACGAGACATGCGCCAGCGCCCTGCAATGAAAAAGAAGCCGCGTATACCCAGCGTCAATGAGTGTGGCAATCTCATCGTGAAAGCAACTGGAGTTATGAGTATTGATGTTACCTGAAAGGACAATGACAAAACAATTCACGTTACGCGGCGCTGCTTGAAGCGTTATACGAAGCTCTTCATTACAATCTGACGCAATCTCATGGTTTGACATCTTTCCTTAGCATACCTTTTTCACTTTATATATCAAATCGGTCAAATAAAACCAGGTCTTGAGATACATCTTGGCTCATGTTACGCGCTCTCCTCTCTCTGTTTCGGCGCTGCTGTCAAAGGCGGACGTACGGCTCTTCGCCTGCAAGGAACGCCGCTAATGCTGCGGTACTCTACAGGGTTATTTAAAACCTATGGATCGATCACCTTTGAACTTCGTACACCGGCACGCTGGATGCGGCAGTCTTGGGATCGCGCTGGTTGAGTAGGCGCCGCGCTCCACCGGCGCTAAGGAAGGTAAGTAAGGAGAACACTGTCGTCTGGTTTTCAGCGTCTGACACGCGATCAGTCCTTAGGCGGTTTGTAGAAACGGCCGGTCAATTGCTCTGTTTTCAGGATGTTGATAAACGAGGTAGGGTCAACTCTTCTGATTTCATTCACCAGATGGGGAACATCGTTAGCGGCCACCACGGAATAGAGCAGTATCCGCTCGGTCTTTTTATACTGCCCGATTCCGGTGAACGCGGTTGCGTCGTGGTGTGTTTCATCACGAATCAGCTTGTACACCGCGTCTGCCTGATTGGTAATAATGAGCAGCGTTTTTTGCTGATAGCCGTGGTACAGGGTGTTCAGGGCTATTGTCGTAGTGAATTGGAAGATAATGGAATAGAGCGCCTTATCCACAGCGAAGAGATAGGCTGCCGCTATCAGCACAACACAGTTGCCAGCGAAAATGTAATTCCATGCGTCCCTGCCGTAACGTTCAGCCATAAATATCGCAATGAAATCCGTACCGCCGCTGGTCGCGCTGGCCATGAGACACAGTATGATCGCGCTCGCGTTCAGCAGGCCGCCGAATACCGCAGACAGCAGCATATCATGAAGCTGGAGAAAGTCGACAAACATCGACGGCATCCAGTCGGTGAGCAGGCCGCTGAGCAGTATCATCAGGCAGGAATAGAGCGTGAACCACTTTCCGATAAACCGGAAACTGATAATCACCGGCACCGCATTTAGGGTATAGAGAATGACACTAAACGGAATATCAATATTGCTGAAGCGGAATGCGCTTTCCTTGATAAGGAGAGAAAGCCCGGTAAGTCCGCCGGGTATAAGCCCGCCGGCATTTACAAATGTGTTGATATTAAACGCCATGAGAACAGAGCCCGCGATGATAAGCAGAATTCGCTTGATGGTATGAGTAGTGTTATCGGGGATAATCATATTCATGTTTCAGTATCGGCAGAGGAAAAGCGCCAATAAAAGCGAAGGTATGTAGAGACGAATTTGAAATTTTGCATAACGGCCTTGACAGACGCCAGCTTCGTATCTAATGTTAAAGTAACGTATAAACTAATTATGGTTGGAGAGTATGCGGCGAGTAAGAATGAGCGACATTGCCAATGAGCTTGGTATTAGTACCGTAACTGTTAGTAAGGCCCTTACCGGCAGGGAAGGGGTGGGCGAGGATTTGCGGAAGGCGATCATTCAGAAAGCCTCTGAGCTGGGGTATGTGTACAATGGCCTGCCCCAAGCTATGCGTATGGGCCGGAACTATACCATTGGTATCCTTATTTCAGCGAAGTACCTGGGTGAAACTTCCTTTTACTGGGTTTTTTACCGGCAATTGCTCTCAACGTTCAAACAAACACTCTATTCAGGTATTCTTGAAATCGTGGAAAATGATGAAGAGAGCCGTTGCGTGATTCCGGCCTGTATCACCGCGAACAAGGTTGACGGCCTTATCCTCCTTGGCCAGTTCCCGGATCCCTACCTTGCCATGATTACGGCCAAAGTGGATCGCCTTGTGTTTCTCGACTTCTACTCAGACATTGGCGCCTGCGACTGTGTGGCCTCGAACAACTTTCTTGGTTCCTACAACCTCACCAAACTGCTCATTGATGTGGGACATACGCAGATAGGGTTCATCGGCTCGACTTCCGCCACGACAAGCATACTCGACCGGTACATGGGCTTTTGCAAAGCTATGCTTGAGGTGGAACTGCCTTATAAACCGGCCATTGACGACCGCGATGAGTGCGGGCAATACATTGACTTTGATCTGCGGCTCGGCGACTTTACCGCATATATCTGCAACAATGACCAACTGGCCGGCATCGTGATCAAACGTCTCCAGGACCTTGGTCTGGAAGTCCCTGGCGACGTGTCAATCGTGGGCTTTGACTGCGAAAGCGAACTGGTAACCGCCGGACTGGGCGTTACGAGCCTTGAGGTTAATCTTCAGGCCATGAGCCAGACTGCGGTTAATCTGCTTATTGAACATGTTGAAAATAACGCATACCAATCTCGCGGCAGAACGTTTATCGACGGGCGTGTTGTGGGGAAGCAGTCCATAACCCCGCCGAAAGTAACGAGCCTCTCCTGAACCTCTACGCATAAACCGGACGGCTATATCAAACAGACTGGCAATACGTTAAAAATAGCGCCGGACCCCAAGATAAGCGCCGTCGTATGAGGAGAATGTTTCGTTATTGAGTGTCCATGAACGATAGCCAACGAAACATTCCCATGCCTTAATCATGATACCCATCTCAAGTTCCAACTCGCCTATTGAAAAGCGCTCAAACATTTGACTGCCCGCCTTGAGCCTGAACGTGAGTGGCTTCAGTGGGTACAGGCGCAGTTCAAGGCCGGTCGTAACGCCATGCCGCGAAAGCGCGCCGTTCCAGAACTGCCACTGGATATAGAAGCTGGCGTTGAACGGGTTGAACTGCAAGAGCGAAAAATGTATGCCAAGCCGTGTTCCAATCTGAACCTTCCGCGCATCGGTGATAACATAGACGTCAGCATAAGGTCCGATGAACTTATGGGCGTTACCGCTGAACGAAACCCATGAGCCGCCGCCAATACCATTGAGATAAAAACCGCTCAGGCTCGTTGAAAACCAGTAGTATTTCGCGTCATCAGCGTATACTTTCGTATGTATGAACGGATCATCAACAGGACGCCGGATATATCCCCCCGCTTGGTAAGGATAATCCGCATAATAAAGATAAGTATTATCGTAAAGCCAGAGAATACCGAACACCAGCGCCAGAAAATCTCCAAATCCACTGTTCGATGATTGCTCATCACTGGATTCAGGCGGCGTTTCAGGCTTGGGATTCTGCTCTGACTCAATAACGTGGTCGCTGAAAGAGTCAAGATCAGCGTAAACGTGCGCAGTCATAATAAAGACAAGCGGGATTAACAGGGTCATTTTATACATACTCATAGCATAGCAAATTCTTTAGCCAGTAACAAAATTGCTGGAGCCAACTCCAATGAAAATCAGTATAGTCTAGCGATGGATGTCAAAAATTTAGTTGTGTTTAGAAAGACGAGTCTGGTTGATTACCCGGGTAAGGTCGCGGCAGTGCTGTTCTTTCGCGGGTGCAATCTCCGCTGTCCCTGGTGTCAGAACCATGAACTGGCGCTGGCGAGTAACGCGCCGGATCAGGCGTTCACCTCGCCTGACGAGGTGCTGCGCCATATCGAGAAACGCCGCGCCGTACTTGGCGGTGTGGTACTGAGCGGTGGTGAGCCGACCCTGTATCACGAGCTTCCAGCCCTCATCACCCGCATCAAGGCGCTCGGGTTTCCGGTAAAGCTCGATACCAACGGTATGGCGCCTCATGTTCTGGAAACTTTGTTTTGGCAAAAGGAAACCACGCCTGATTACATTGCCCTTGACCTGAAACTCGCTCCCGTGCGTTACGCCATGCTGGGCGCGAAAAACCCAACAGCGCGGCTAAAGGAAAGCGCCGCCCTTATCCACGCGGCAGGCGTTGATCACGAGTTCCGCAGTCTTGCCCTGCCTCGTGGTTTTTTTACGGATAACGACATTGAAGCGCTTGCCCCGCTTGTTGACGACGCGCCCTGGTTTTTCAGGCTCTTCCAGCCGGGTAACTGCCTTGATCCCATGTGGAATGAGTTTCCCGCAGCCCAAGAGGAGGATAGCGCAAGGCTAGCAAAGAAGGCCAAGCAACTGGGAAAGCGAGTTAGTGGATAATGGAGGGACAAGCCGGGCAACTGGGAAAGCAGGTTGGTGGATAGCGGAGAGGCAAAAATAAATGGCCACGAGCAAGTATTCGTGGCCATTCGTGTAATTCGCGGATACTGCTAGGCTGCTTCGTAGCCTGCGTCAACAATTGCGGCTTTCAGCGACTCAAGCGTTACCGCGTCGTCGTGTTCTACCGTTGCGGTTTTGTCATTGAGGCTCACCTTCGCGGTTTTTACGCCCGCGACTCCCTCAAGCGCCTGTGTTACATGCTTAACGCAGTGTTCACAGGACATTCCCTCAACCTTTAATACGGTCTGCATCTTATATCTCCTTAGTCCCATTCTATCCCATTTCTCCCCGCATCGTCAAACTGTACCGCGCCTCTGGCGCCACGTCTGGGGACGCTTGCGTCTCTGGCACCGCGTCTACCGCGCTTTTCCGCGCTAGCTTAGTACCGTTTCCCGCGCTAGCCTACCGCGACTTTCCGCACTAGCTTAGTACCGCTTCTCGCGCTAGCCTACCGCGCTTTTCCGCGCTAGCTTAGTACCCGTTCCCGCGCTAGCCTACCGCGACTTTCCGCGCTAGCTTAGTACCGTTTTCCGCGCTAGGCTGCCGCGACTTTCCGCAGTAGCTTAGTACCGCTTCTCGCGCTAGCCTACCGCGCTTTTCCGTGCTAGCTTAGTACCCGTTCCCGCGCTAGGCTACCGCGCTTTTCCGCGCTAGCTTAGTACCGATTCCCGCGCTAGGCTACCGCGACTTTCCGCGCTAGCTTAGTACCGATTCCCGCGCTAGGCTACCGCGACTTTCCGCGCTAGGCTACCGCGCTTTTCCGCGCTAGCTTAGTACCGCTTCCCGCGCTAGGCTACCGCGACTTTCCGCGCTAGGTTAGTACCGCTTCCCGCGCTAGGCTACCGCGACTTTCCGCGCTAGCTTAGTACCCGATCCCGCGCTAGGCTACCGCGACTTCCCGCGCTAGCTTAGTACCCGATCCCGCGCTAGGCTACCGCGACTTCCCGCGCTAGCTTAGTACCGCTTCCCGCGCTAGGCTACCGCGCTTTTCCGCGCTAGCTTAGTACCGTTTCCCGCGCTAGCTTAGTACCCGTTCCGGTACTAGGCTACCGCGCTTTTCCGCGCTAGCTTAGTACCGTTTCCCGCGTTAGCCTACCGCGATTTTCCGCGCTAGCTTAGTACCCGTTCCGGTACTAGGCTACCGCGATTTCCCGCGCTAGCTTAGTACCCATTCCCGCGCTAGCGTACATGGATCGCCTGTTAACATTCATTTCATAGTGCCTGATATGTGGTATACTGGTGTACCGGCCTGTTTCAGAGCGATTTGGTTGTGGCTTTGGAACAAGCTCATAGACCATACCATTTTGAAGGAGCGTATAATGGATATAAAAGCAAGAGCAAAAGAACTGGTTTCCCAGATGAGCCTTGAGGAAAAGGTTTCTCAGATGCTGTATAACGCGGCGGCGGTGCCGAGGCTGGGGATTCCCTCGTATAATTGGTGGAATGAGGCGCTGCATGGGGTTGCCCGCGCTGGCGTGGCAACGATGTTCCCGCAAGCCATAGCCCTGGCCGCGACGTTTGACGAAGACTTAGCGCGGGAAGTGGCGGATGTGGTTTCGACTGAGGCGCGTGCTAAATTCAACGTTCAGCAGGAAGAGGGCGATCACGATATTTACAAAGGCATCACGTTCTGGACCCCGAACATTAACATCTTCCGTGACCCGCGCTGGGGCCGTGGCCATGAAACCTATGGTGAAGACCCATACCTCACCTCGCGTATGGGTTTCGCGTTTATCAGAGGCTTGCAAGGGCCACACCGTGAACAGCTCAAAACCGCCGCGTGCGCTAAACACTTCGCGGTACACTCCGGGCCGGAAGATGAGCGCCATCGCTTCAACGCCATTGTAGACAGGTATGACCTCTGGAATACCTACCTCGCGGCCTTTGAGGTTGCCGTGAAAGATGCTGGGGTTGAGATAGTGATGGGCGCGTATAACCGCACACTGGGTGAACCATGCTGCGGCTCCAAGCTGCTCCTGCGTGATATTCTGCGCGATACGTGGGGCTTTGACGGCCATGTGGTGTCAGACTGCTGGGCTATAAAGGACTTTCACGAAAACCACCGTGTTACCGCCTCGCCGGTCGAGTCTGTGGCGCTTGCCATTAAAAACGGCTGTGATATTAACTGCGGCAACCTCTATCCGCTGGCGGTTGATGCTGTGAAGAATGGCCTGCTCACTGAGGCGCAGATCGACGCCGCAGTAACGCGGCTCTTCACTACCCGTATGCGGCTCGGCTTGCTTGGCGCGCCCGCAAACGAAGCCTATAGCGCCATCCCCTACGAGGAAGTGGACAGCCCCAAACACCGCGCCTTTAACCTCAATGTTGCCCGCCGTACCCTTGTGTTACTCAAGAATGACGGCGCTTTGCCGTTTAAGGCTGGATCGCTCAAAACCATTGGCGTCATTGGGCCAAACGCTGATAGCCGTCTGGCGCTTGAAGGCAACTATCAAGGCACGGCAAGTCAGCATATTACGGTGCTGGAGGGTGTTCGTGAGATTGCCGAAAAACAGGGCGTCCGTGTCCTGTTCTCTGAAGGCTGCGATATACTGCGGAACCGGCGGGACACGCTTTCCCAGCCAGACGACCGCCTCGCCGAAGCCCGCGCTGTGGCAAAACGCTCTGACGCGCTGCTTGTTGTGCTGGGCTTGGACGGTTCCATTGAAGGCGAAGAAAGCGATCAGTTCAGCGAGAGCTTTGGCGGCGACCGGCCATACCTTGAACTTCCCGCGTCTCAGGAACAACTTCTGCACAGTGTGGTTGAGGCAGCCCAGGGTAAACCGGTTATTGTGATAAACATATCAGGGAGTACCATGTCCCTTGGCTGGGCTCAGGATAACGTGAATAGCATCATGCAGGCTTTTTATCCGGGCGCGATGGGCGGCAGGGCAATTGCCGAGGCGCTTTTCGGCGAGTTCAGCCCCTCCGGTAAGCTGCCGCTTACCTGCTACAAAAGCACCGCTGATATACCGGACTTCGTTGACTACAGCATGGCGAACCGCAGCTACCGGTATTACAAAGGCGAGCCGCTCTATCCTTTTGGTTATGGGCTTTCGTACTCCACGTTCCGCCTGAGCGACGTCAAGGCTGACAAAACAACGGTGAGCGTAATCGTTGAAAACACTGGTTCCATGCCGGCGCGGGAAACTGCGCAGGTTTATGTCAGCAGTCCGGGTACAAAAGAAATCCGCAGTCTCTGTGGGATTGGCAATCTGTTTCTGAACGTCGGCGAGAAAACCACGCTGGCTGTCAAGCTCAATAAAAACGCCTTTTCCCGCTATGACGAAAACGGCACTATGCGCGAGATCAAGGGGAAGCACAGCCTGTCTGTTGGCTTCACCCAGCCTGACGCGCTCAGCGTCCGTCTGTACGGGCAAACCCCGCTCAATGTGGAACTGACTGTGTAGGACAAAGGGTCAGGCAAGCCTGACCCTTTTTAGAGAGACTCTAACCCTTGAGCTGTTCGGGTATTCGATGCAGAAAGAGATGAAGCACTTCCACAAAGTTACTCAATTTCTGGTATATGTCGGCGAATCGTTGTCTCAATGGGGTGCCGACGGTCTCAAGCGCGTCCCAGTTTCGGATAAGCTGGCTGGTTCGGCTTGACTGGTCATCAAAGAGCGATTTGAGCAGAATCTCTATCTCCGCGAGGGATTTGGTGAGGCTCTTAAGCAACTCTTGCGCCTTGTTGTTGATGGTGCTGAGGACAATAGGAGCCTGACTTTTGGTTTTCGCCAGTGAGGAATGGAGCTTCGCCCCAAGCGAGCCTTCTACTGACAGAGAGTTATCAAAGTCCAGAAACTCTTCAAAACCAGTCAAGACTTCGTGAAAACTGTCAGTGAACTGCCGGTTCATATCGGTCTTGAGCCATTGACCACGCAGTACACACATATCAAACAGCTCCTTTATGTCCTTTTTATAAAAATCAAGGATAAAGGCTTTCAAATAGTTAAGTTCATGGATGTAGGTATAGCCCTCCAGACCGTTTTTTCGCAGGACATCATCCTCTTCCAACGTGTAATAGTGCATACGGTTTTCCACTTCGTTAGGCCCAAACACCGCAGCCAAAAGCTGGGCGAGCTGTTTCTGTTCCCTTTCCTGTATAATGCTGTCTAAGCACGCTTTTGCCGCGTCAACAACCGTCGTGCGGTAGAGGTCGGTGATATGCTCCCGCTGGATTCGGGGAATACTCTTCCAGAGCGGGTCTTGGTCAACGTGTCTGACAATGAGTACCAGGATGCTCGTAGTCTGTATCAATGAAAGCTGTACGAGGAGCATTTTCCATTCATCAAGCGTGATCCCCACGTTCTCCTTGTACTGGTTCGCCAGATTCAACATAGTAGCCCAGTCCTGATTCTCCTCAAGCGGGTAGGAGATTTCCAGAAAGTCTTTGATTAACTCAATAACTTTTTTTGCGCTAGTCTGCTTGACTCTAGGCTGAAAGATAGACTCTTGGTCTGATATGAACGGGTCAAACTGTTTAAGCACGGTGAGGAAGTCAAAAGTTACGAACTGGCTAAACATGAGGAGCAGGTTGTAATACCGGTCGGCGTTTTCGATAAAGGCCGTGTCAAAGGCCGTGTTGAACTGGGTAATGTCCCGCTCAACGCGGACGCTCAGGTACTCATTGGTCAGGTTTGCCGCAGCTTCGGTGATGGCTTGAGGCGACAAGTGTTCCTTAAGCTCCAGTAAGGACTTGTCCATGTGGAACTCCACCGCGATCTCCTTGAGCTGTTTTGATTCAGCGGCGTTCTGCATACTGATTCCGGCGTGAGCCGAAAGCCGGTACAGATCATAAAAAAAATTGCCGGCTTCAATGGTAAGCTCCTGTTTCCGTACGCGATACCATTTGTGATGCCTACTCCGGCTAAGGTCCCGCGTTACCATCGTAAGGAGTCTTCTTTGGTTCATGTCAGGAGAGTCAAAACTCGGTATCAGCAGTGAACGCAGCGCCTCAAAAAAAGCAATAGCCATATCATTTACTCCTATTCAAAATGTATCGGGAATTGGCTTTTCCTCGCCGAGCAGAGACACACATAAAAATGAAGGCTGAATTTCAGGCATACCTTCTTCAAAGGCTGTCTAACCCGTGCTTAGGACTCACGCTCTTCCCAATTCACCAGTATCTCATACTTTGCTCTTTATGACAGTCATTATCAAACCTTTGACTTCAACATAATGTTCACAAGAACAATCTTCTGCCGTACTGGTAAAGCACTATTCTACCAAGAACGGGTAGTAAAGGCAATTTCATTACGGCCAGCGGCTCAATTGTGAAAGCTGCTACAATCGTTTACGCTTAGGTATGCTTACAATTGCTTTTACCGGCGGCGGGACAGGCGGGCATATATACCCCGGACTTGCGATTGCCGCTTACCTGCGTCAACGCGGCGCTTATCGCGTGTTCTGGATAGGTTCCAGCAAAGGCATGGACCAAGAGATCGTTGAAAAGGCTGGAATCGAATTCTTCGGGGTTCCGTCCGGGAAACTGCGGCGCTATGTTTCCCCGCAAAATGTGTCTGATGTGTTCAGGATTGGGGCGGGCTTCTTCGCGGCTCGCGGCATATTGCGGCGAGAGAAGCCCCAATTGCTGTTCTCCAAAGGCGGCTTTGTGAGTGTGCCACCATGCGCCGCCGCCGCCTCACTGGGTATACCGGTATTCACTCATGAATCAGATTTCAGTCCAGGTCTTGCCACAAAACTGAACACGCGCTTCGCTAAACGGATATTCTTGGCGTATCAGGACACGGTGGCATTCTTCCCGCCTAAGTATCGAGACCGGCTGCTCGTGTCTGGTAATCCTGTGCGCCCGGATTTTCGGACAGCTGACCCAGCAAAAGGCCGCGCCTTTCTAGGTATCGGCGACAATGAGCGCGCGCTTCTCGTACTGGGAGCAAGCCAAGGGGCGCGGCAGATAAACGAACTGGTACGGGACACGCTGCCTGAACTTACTAGGTACTACACGGTTGTTCATCAGGTAGGGCCGAGTACCGAATGGAACGTGGCAAAGACGGAAAAGTACCGGCCATACCCATTCTTTCATGAGGAGCTGCCCCATGTGCTTGCTGCAGTGGAGCTGGTGTTATGCCGCAGCGGGGCAGGAACAATAGGGGAGTGTGCCACGCTTGGCCGGCCAATGGTGCTTATCCCTCTGAGCGGCTCGGCAACGCGAGGGGATCAGGTAGAAAACGCCCGTGTCTTTGAGAAAGCAGGCGCGGCAGTGGCGCTTATCGGAAACGCGGCCACGCCGTTGGCGCTTGTACAGGCGATTTCGTCCATAGCTCAGAATGGGGAAACGCGGCGGCTCATGGCTGAGGCTTCGGCGTGTCTGGGTAAAACTGACGCGGCGGCGTTTATTGCCGAAACTATAGTAAACGCGCTCTGAGGAAGCGCTGCTTTAACCGGAGGTTATTATGACTCGATTCGTCATGCTCGACATTATCTGCGCCCTGCTTGTTCTGCTTTTCATACTTCGCTGTTCCGTGCGGGGTTTTGTGAAGGAGCTTATGTCCATGGCCGCAACCGCATTAGGCCTGCTTGCGGGCGCTTTCTTCTATAAAGATGTAGCGGCGTTCATACGAACTCGGATGATGCCAGAGACTAAGGCAGTTCCTGAGATACTGGGCTTTATCGTGCTTTTTGTGATCGTGTTTGTCATGGTAAGGGTTGTGTGCGCCATGCTCAAGGATATCCTTGAACGGATGAACCTGTCTGGGGTGGATCGCTTTCTCGGCGCGGTCTTTGGTCTTGTCGAAGGTTTAGCTGTAGTCTCGCTGATACTCTTCTTCATCAACATACAGCCGGTCATTGACCGGGAAAAAATTCTCAGCGGCAGTATCTTTGCCGAGCGGCTTCTGCCGCTTGTTTCCCGACTCTCGTTACCACTTTAGAGAAGCCGCGCCACCATTGTTACTGGCACAGGCCGCCCTCACACCTCCAAAAATGAGTAAGCAAGGTGTTTGAGCCAACCGGCTTAAAGTTTCTGGCGGCTTTTGAACTTTTAGGGATGTCTCTGGAACCTCTAGAGATGTCTCTGGAACTTCTAAAGCCGTTTTTTGAACCTCTAGAGATGTCTCTGGAACTTTCAAAGCCGTCTCTGGAACCTCTAGGGATGTCTCTGGAACTTCTAGGGATGTCTCTGGAACTTCTAAAGCCGTTTGTGGAACTTCTAGGGATGTCTCTGGAACTTCTAGGGATGTCTCTGGAACTTCTAGGGATGTCTCTGGAACTTCTAAAGCCGTTTGTGGAACTTCTAGGGATGTCTCTGGAACTTCTAAACACAAGTTTGTAACTTCTAAGGTTCTGGGCGCAATAGGCTTAAAACAAAGTCTTGGTTAGGCATGTTGCCACACAGAGGCCGCAGGCAACACAGTTCGCGGCGTCAATCACTGTCTTGAGGTGTCAGAGACGTTAGTGTCTGAAGCTCTGATGACGCGCCTTTTGCCCCAGGTTAAACTTGACAAAAAGCTCCGCTCCGGCATATTTGTTTTCCACTGCCCGTAGAGGGGCGGCAAACCTTTAATAGAGAGGGCTGTTTCAAAACCCCGCCTAACACACTGGTCTAAACATGAGTTTAGAAAACAGCCGCTTGGACATTTTTGATAACATGGGGTGCGCCTAGCGGGAGTATGCTGGGGATTTTGCGGCTTACCGGTACAAGTCTTTACGCATACTGAGCGTTTTGCGGTTTTTGTTATAGAGTTCGCTGTTCAGGAGAAAGCCGTTTTTTTCATAAAAGGTACGGACGCCTTCGTTATGCTCAATATCCGCGTCCACTGTGAGAAACCGGCATGCGCAGTAATCGTTATTGCAGCCCCAGGCAAGCCGTTCCGCAGTTTGTATCATAAGACTGCCCAATCCTTTGTATTTCCCGGCGAAGGCGTTGTCTACCGCGAGTTTGGCAATTTTCATGGCAGGAATGGTCTTGAAAGGGTAGTTGAGATCATGCAGCTCCTTTTCGGTAAACGACAACTTAATCGCGTCCGCAATAAGCGATATATACGCCGCCGGTAAATCAGTTCTCAGTTCGCGTAGGAACCATGTCTTAGCAATATGGTCTTTTTGTGAACGGGGAGCATCCTCAACAAGATATTCGTTATACTCCCCCACAGAACAGTTGAAATTCCCTATCGCCTTTTCGGGAGCAAGCGGCTCAAGGTAAAAATGTTTTGAAGCGTTGGCGGAGTCTATGCTCAAGCGCGTATTCATTTGCGTATCATCTTATCGATTTGTTCCGCGAGATTTTCATGCCGCCTGTAGACCGACGCCGGAATAGGCTGACGGATTTGCTCAATAACCTCGCGGGCAATGCGCTTGTCCTTTATCTCCGTCGGCTGTACCGGCTTAATCTTCACTTTCATGAACTTCCTCCAATGAACTAACTATATTCCCTTTGGACGTTTTTGATAAGTGGATGGGTTAGATGATTGCGCAGAGGCACAGGCCGCTACAAGGTGCCAGAGACCTTAGTGCCAGAGACCTAAACGTCAAAACAACGTCTTGGTTGGGCATTTTGCCACACAGAGGCCGCAGGCAACACAGTTCGCAGTGTCAATCACCGGAATACCTCTGTCCATAGTGATGCAGTGTTGTGGGCAGGCTCTCACGCAGAGTTCGCATTTGATGCACGCGATCTTGCAGGTCTTTAACACCATAGCCTTGAGGGGATTACGGTTAGAACAGTGGGTTAAAGGCGCGGCGCGGCCAATGGGGATGGCTTGCAGTAACGATTGCGGACACTCGGTGACGCAGGCTTTGCAGCCGGTACAGTGCGCTGGATCGATGCGCGGCAGGCCATTGTCTCCCAGGGAGAGCGCCCCGAATTGGCAGACGTTTACGCAGTCGCCGAAGCCGAGACAAGCCCACGCGCAGAGCTTGGTTCCGCCGGTCGAGAGCTTTGCGGCGCGGCAGGTGGGAACGCCGGTATACACGCCTTTGAGCGGCGCGTGTTCCCGCGATCCCCGGCAGGCAAGCACCACAACCTGCGGCGTGGGCGCTACAACGTCAACGCCTGTCAGCGTGGCAATGTGCGCGGCAACGTCCGCGCCGCCTACAGTACAACGGTTGGCCGGAGCCTCACGCTTGGCAATAGCAGCGGCATAGCCGTCGCACCCGGGGAAGCCGCAAGCGCCGCAGTTCGCGCCCGGAAGCAAGGCGCGGATTTGCCCCACGAGCGGGTCTTCGGCAACCGCGAAGAACTCGCGGAAGAAGCCCAGAGCCAGCCCCAAAAGCAGGGCAAGCGCAAACGCGAAAAGCGCGGTGATAAGTACAATACTCACGATGCCTCCTATTTCACCAGACCAGAGAAACCAGTAAACGCCATTGACAACAACGCCGCCGCCACAAAGAGAATCGGCGTGCCTTTGAGAAAGGCGGGTACAGGACTAGTTCGCAGGCGCTTGCGTATGCCGGCAAGCAGAAGAAGCGAGATAAGAAAGCCCAGGGACACGCCGAGGGCATAAACCACTGATTCCACAAAGGTATAGCCATTTGAAATCACATCAAACGTAACCGCAAGGATCGCGCAGTTTGTCGTGATGAGCGCCAGATAGATGCCCATTGAGGAATAGAGCGCGGGCGCGGTCTTCTTAAGGTAAAACTCGACCAGTTGCACGAGCGCGGCGATCACGAGGATAAACACAAGTATCTGCAAGAACTCCATGCCCAGCGGCTCCAGAATGAACCGGTAGATCGGCCAGGTTACACAGGTGGCGAGCAGCGTAACAAAGGTTACGGCAAGGCCCATGCCGATAGACTTGTCCTCGTCAACGCTCATGCCGATGAAGGGGCAGAGCGCCAGAAAGCGCATGAGTACCACGTTATCAATGAGCAGCGCCTTTATAAAAATCACGAACAGCGTCATACAGCGCCTCCGTGATGATGACTGGCAGCGACAGGCCGCGCTGGATCAGTGCCTCTGAGACGAGATTTGACAGCGCTGTTAAGGCTGATAAACAGGGCAAACACGAAAAAGCCGCCCGGCGGAAGCGTGAAGAAGAGGATCGGCTGAAAACTTTCCGGCATAACCTGAAACCCCAAAAGCGAGCCGCTTCCCAGGACTTCCCTCACAACCGCGATACCAATGAGTACCCATGTGTAACCCAGCCCCATACCCAGAGCATCCGCGATTACCTTTATCGGCGATTGTTTTGAGGCAAAGGACTCCACCCGCCCCATGATAATACAGTTCACGACAATGAGAGGGATAAACACGCCCATGGCTTTAGACAGTTCAGGGAAGTATGCCTTTAACACATAGTCGATCACTGTGGTAAAGGCAGCGATCACAATGATAAAGATCGGGATGCGTATAGAGTCTGGAATCAGTTTCCTGAACAGGCTGATGACCAGTTCCGACATAAGCAGGACAAAGGTCATGGATATGCCCATGCCAATACCGTTTACCACAGCGTTTGTTACCGCGAGTGCGGAACACAGGCCAATGGTGAGGCTCAGGAGCGGGTTTTCCCGCACAAGGCCGTTACTAAAGATGTTGCCCAGACTCATCGCGCTGCCGCTCCTTCGCCGGAGCCATCCCATGCCTCAAACGCCAACGCTACGGTCTTCACCAGCGTTGATACAGCGCGACTCGTGATTGTGGAGGCGGTGATGGCCTGTACATCCTGCTGTACCTCGAATGGGTCATGTATGGACTTGTTCGTGAACTGGCCGGTGAACGTGATCTTGTTTGCCTTATCAACGTAATAGCTTGGCGACGCGGCGTTTGCTCCCAAGCCCGGGGTGTCGGTGTGTTCCAGTATCTTCACACGGCTCACCACGCCGTCTGCGCGGATTCCCACAAGCGCCTTGATGTCGCCGCCATAGCTCGGCCCGGACGCCTGAATCGCCACGCCGTTGAGCGTGTCGTTTTGCCACGCTGTGTACTGGCTTTGAAAGCTCACGGTCGGGTCAGGACTTATGATGTTTCCCGTGATGTCCTCAAAGCGGTCGGCTTCGGGGAACAGGTCATTGAGCGCGGCTTGGAGATCAGCCGCCTGCCGCGCACTAATCGCCGAACTCGTGCTGGTGTAGATAAAAGCCAGCCCTACGCAGGCCGTAGTCGCGTAGAGCGCCAGCGTAAGGCCCAGTTTCAGTATATTCTTCACGGTTTTACCACCTTTTTGGCTTTCACCACGAACCCGTATTTCTTTTGTATAAAATGATTCAGGAACGGAGCGACGGCGTTCATAATCAAAATGCCGTAGGTAACGCCTTCCGGGAACGCGCCCCATTTCCTGATGAGTACGGTGATGAGTCCCGCGCCCGCCCCGAAGATGAGCTTGCCCACAGCGGTTAGTGGCGCGGTAACATAGTCAGTTGCCATGAACACCGCGCCAAAGACCAGGCCGCCGCTCAGGAGTGCGAAGAGCGGGTCAATGCCGAAGATGGCTGAGGCAAGCGCGGCCATGCCGAGCATGGATACAGGCGCACGCCAGTCTATCGTTTGGGTTAGGAGGAGATACACGGCTCCCACCAGAATGAGCAGTATCGACGTTTCCCCGATACAGCCGCCATGTGTTCCCAGAAACAGTGTACGCATTACCGCTGCGTAGTCAGCGCCAGCGAAATTGCCGCCAACCGCCGCGATTGCTTCAGCGCCGCTTAACCCACGCGCCACGCCCAGCGGGGTTGCGCCAGAAAGCGCGTCGGGCAGGCTGAGCGCAAAGCGTCCGGGCGGCCTGTGCCAGGTCGTGATAGCCACTGGAAAGCTCATAATGAGAAAGGCGCGTCCGGCAAGCGCGGGGTTAAACACGTTAGCCCCAAGGCCGCCGAAGAATTCCTTTGCTACGATAATGGCGAACACAGCGCCAAGCGCCGTCATCCACAGCGGCGTGGACGGCGGTAACACAAGCGCCAGCAAAAGGCCGGTAAGCGCGGCAGAAAGGTCTTTGATACGAATATCCTGCTTAGTCAGCCACCTGAACACTGCCTCCGCGCCAATCGCCGCGCCCATTGAGACAACAATCGTGAGAAGCGCGGGAAACCCAAAGATCACCACGCCGTAGATTGAGCAGGGCGCAAGCGAGATAAGCGCGTTTGCCATGAGCCGTTGTGCATTAACCGGCGACACGATATGAGGGCTAGACCCCAGAAACACCACCGGCAACGCTGCTTTTTCTTCTATTATACTAGCCACTTTATGCCTTCTTTGCCGTTGCTTGCCGGGCGCGGAGGCGCTGCTTACCAATCCTGAAACGCTGAACCAGCTTGATCCGCGCCGGACACATATAGGTACAGCTTCCACATTCGATGCAGTCCATAAGGCCGGCTCTGAGCGACTCGTCAAGGTCGCCAGCCTCAAGCCCGATGTTCATCAGCACTGGCGACAGATGGCAGGGGCAGTTTCGTAGACAGCGCCCGCAACGAATGCAGGGAGCTTCACGGTCAATGGAGGTCTCTTCCTGGGTCATAAGGATAATGCCTGACGTATTCTTCTGGATGGGAATCCGCACAGTGGAAACCGCAGTCCCCATCATCGGCCCCCCAAAGAGGATTTTCTTTAAGCGGCTATAATCAATATCCATAAACGCTTTGGGCATGTCCGAAAGCATGGCGCCAATGGGCGCTCTGA
Source organism: Treponema sp. (assembly GCA_031266875.1). Taxonomy (GTDB): domain Bacteria; phylum Spirochaetota; class Spirochaetia; order Treponematales; family Breznakiellaceae; genus JAIRMT01. The sequence continues at coordinate 4,787 of JAISAE010000081.1, read as the reverse complement.
TGTTCTTGGGTAACTTACACGCCCCGCCGCTCACCGTCAAATCACGGTCAATGAGTGGCTTGCCCTGTATAAACGCTTCGGCAATGGCAACCAGCGTTCCCACGTTCTGCACAATACACCCCGCGTCCATGGGGAGTCCGCCTGAAGGAACCTCCCTGCCGGTAAGCGCGGTGATCAGCATCTTTTCGCCGCCTTGGGGATAGCGCGTCTTGCACAGCCCAATCGCAACCGAATCCGTCAGCCCCGCGAGCCGTATTTCCTGTTCCAGCAGGGGGATCAGCCGTTCTTTATTGTCCTCCATGCCAATGATAGACCTCTTCACGCCGGTAATCTTCATTGCAATGGCAAGTCCCTTAATCAGCATGTCCGGCTTTTCAGTAAGAACCGCCTCGTCAGTGGTGAGATATGGCTCACATTCCGCCCCATCCGCGATGAATAGATCGATAGGCTTGTTTGGCGGCGGCGAGAGCTTTACATGGGTCGGAAAGCCTGCCCCGCCCAGGCCAGTCAGCCCGGCTTCCCGTAGGCGCGCAAACGCCTCCTCACGACTACAGGCAAACACGTCAAGCGGCGGCATAAACGCGGTTTCGTTAGTCTCATCATGTTCAATAATGATACACAGGCCATCGCTATTGTTTGATTGCAGGCGCGGCTCGACTTTTTTCACCACGCCGGAGATTGAGGCGTGAACCGGCACGGTCATAGGCCCTGGACTGATAGCCTCAGCAATCTTCTGACCACGCTTCACGGTGTCCCCGGGCTTCACCAGACTCCGGTTAGGCCCGCCAAAGTGCTGGTTGATTGGGATGACCACCTCTTTTGGCTGAGGAACCAATTCAACCGGCTTCCCCTCGGTCGCGTGTTTCTGTGTGGGTAGCTTGAGACCCTGTTTAAAACTACTTACTTTCATATATTTGTTTATGTACAGTGCATTGTAAGAAAAGCGCGTTGTTTATTCCTCCGAAAAGAATAATACCAAAAACGCCTGCACTTACACAAGTTGAACTTATACCGTAAAGAAAAAGTGGCTCACATACTGATCCATCAGTATCAGTGTTCCAAGACAGGCCACATACACCGCGAAACCAATGAGTGAGCGTTCCTTTACGATTTTAAGCATGAGCTTTATCGAGAAGAAACCGACAATTGCCGCGGTAAGCATACCGGCGATGAGCGGCGCCGCGCCGACACTGCCGCCAGACCCATTGCTAATCATGTCCTTGAGCTGCAAGACCAGTGCGCCCAGAATCGCTGGTATGGATAACAAAAACGAGAAGCTGGCTGCGGTACCGCGTTCCACTTTGAGGGAAAGCGCGCCGGCAAGCGTGAAGCCTGAACGCGAAACCCCCGGTATAATGGCAACTGCCTGCATGATCCCGATGATAAGCACGTCAGGTATGCCCATATATTCCCGTATTACGCCTGGGCGCCTGGATAGACGCTCCGAAACAAAGAGCGCCACTCCCGTAAGGAGAAACGCGAAACCCAGAAACTGCGCGGAGGCAAAGGCGCTTTCAATGAGGTCTTTGAACAATAGAGCCACAATAACCGTCGGTATTGTAGCAATAATGAGGAAACCGGTTTTGGCCTGAATGGGCTTTTTAAGGAGATCCCAAATATCGTCCCATAGCACAATGAACACCGCGAACAAGGTACCCACATGTACCAATGTGTCAAAGAGTAGAGCGCCTTCAGATATGCTAAACAACTTTTGTAACAGCACCAGATGACCCGAACTACTCACCGGCAGGAATTCCGTCAGACCCTGTACCGCACCTAGTATGATAGCTTCAATGATACTCATGGATTCACCCTAACACGATTTACCCTTTGATGTAAGTGTGCCTGCGCCTGCCCGGTCTCCTGGGAAAGGACTCTGGTCTTCTAGGAACCGCAGGTAAAGGACACAGATGAACGCTGATAGTTCTCATTACTCATCTGTGTCCTTTATCCGCGTTCATCTGCTGCCTCTCGGTAGAAGACAGCGCATCAAGTCCCTGACGCCGCGCACCCCTCAATGTAACCACATTTCACCATTTGAACAGCAAAACCCCACATTTTTGCCTAAAAATAAGAGATACTCTATAACGAACACTTTATTCGCTATAGCCAACGCTCCATTCGCTATAGCTAACAACTCATTCGCTGTAGCGAATACCTCATTGGCTATAGCGAATAGCCGCAACACTATTAAGGAAAATTTTATGAGTACAAGCTGGAAGCCCGGAACAGAAATGGGCTGTTAACCATGGCGGAGGACTGGAACGAGAGGTTAACCCTCAAAGGCGCGGCGTGGAATGTGATCACGGTTGACACGCAAGAGCTGCTCACCCTGACCACTTCGGCGGCGGGCGTGCTGAGCGAGGTAAAGAGCGAGACCACCCGCACGCCCGTCGCAACGGCGCGATGCAGGGCAACCTTCGACAAGCTGTCGGACAAGTGCGGGACATCAAGAAACGCTACGTCTATATGCCGCTTTTGAAACCGCGAGGACTTCGCGGCTCTGGCCTTACGCCCCGCGACACGACCCAGCCCCGCCAGAGAGCTTACGGCACAGGTAACCTCGAAACGTATCTGGCAGGCAGGCACGAACTCGGTCTCTGATACCACCGGCCTACGCACGCCCGGTCTCTGACACCAGCGCAAGGTCTTGACACCAGCACAAGGTCTCAACACCGCCTGCCTGCGCCTGCCCGGTCTCTGACACCAGCGCAAGGTCTCTGACACCACCGGCCTGCGCACGCAAGGTCTCTGGCACCAGCGCAAGGTCTCTGACACTGCCTGCCCGGTCTCTGGCACCAGCGCAAGGTCTCTGACACCACCGGCCTGCGCACGCCCGGTCTCTGGCACCAGCACAAGGTCTCTGACACCACCGGCCTGCGCACACAAGGTCTCTGACACTGCCTGCCCGGTCTCTGGCACCAGCGCTCGGTCTCGACAGCGACTAAGCGTTTCCGTAGATGAGCCTATCGAACTCACCGGTAACCCGCTTGTGTCTTTCAGGGCGCTTGTGCTAAAGTTTTTAAGCATGAAACCATACATTCAGACCATCAGGTCAATCTGCGGATTTTTGTCAGCCTGTCTATTTTTTGTTTATTGTGAACCGCCTTGTAGGGCGGTTTTTTTGTGCCACAACATGAGTGGATTAAGGAAAGCTCATGCTTAAAGGACGACATCTTATTGAGCCGGGAAACCTCAGTCTTGAGGAGCTAGAACGGCTTTTTGCTCTTGCGGGGCGCATCGAGACTGAGGCGTGTCTGCGGGACGTGTGCCGGGGAAAAGTGCTTGCAACGCTTTTTTTTGAGCCAAGCACGCGGACGCGGCTTAGTTTTGAGGCTGCCATGTTGCGGCTGGGCGGCGCGTGTCTGGGCTTTGCCGAGCCCGGGTCAAGCTCAGTCTCCAAAGGTGAAAGCCTCGCGGATACGGTACGGACAGTTTCCTGCTACGCCGACGTCATTGTCATGCGGAACCCCAAGGAAGGCGCGGCCCTGCTCGCGTCCCGCTATTCAAGCGTGTCAGTGATTAACGCCGGAGACGGCGGCCACCATCACCCCACCCAAACCCTGACCGACCTGCTCACCATCAGGCAACTGCGAGGAACGATTGGCAATATCACGGTAGGATTCTGCGGCGACCTCAAGTTTGGCCGCACAGTTCATTCGCTGGCAAAAGCCCTGTCCCGCTACCCCAGTATCAGGATGGTGTTTATCTCACCACCGGAACTCAGGCTTCCGTCGTATATCACGTTAGAAACACTGGCAAAAGCCGGGATTGAGTACCTTGAAACCAGCCAGCTTGATAAGGTTATGGGCGAGCTTGACGTGCTTTACATGACCAGAGTACAGCGCGAGCGTTTCTTTAACGAGGAGGACTACATCAGGCTCAAGGACAGCTATATCCTTGACCGCGAAAAGATGAAGCTGGCGCGGGAGAACCTCATTGTGCTTCACCCGCTGCCCCGCGTGAACGAAATCGCGCCGGAGGTGGATACGGACCCGCGAGCCGTGTATTTCAAACAAGCACAATACGGCATGTACGTCAGAATGGCGCTACTGTCATCAATTCTAGGAGTGGAATCATGCTGAACATCGAAAAGCTGAAGAACGGGATCGTCATTGATCACATCAGAGCAGGACACGGCATCAGGGTTTTCAACTGGCTCGGTCTGGACAAAACATCCCACACAGTGGCCTTTGTGGTAAACGCTCAATCTAGTCACATGGGTAAAAAGGACATCATCAAGATCGATAACACCATCGCCATCAACTTTGACGTGCTGGGGCTTATCGACTCGAACATCACGGTAAACATCATCGAGAACGAGCAGGTCTGTGAAAAGATCAAGCTCTGGCTACCAAAACGGGTGGAAAACATCCTTATCTGTAAAAACCCCCGCTGCATCACCTCAAATGAGCATTACATCTCTCATATCTTTAACCTGGATAACGCGGAGCTGCGTACCTATCGCTGTGAATACTGCGACGAGATACGCTCAGGGAGCGATTTCCAATAAAACATCCTCGCTACTCCGCGCTAAACTTGCCCACAGAGTCTTCTCGTGGCTTCGGGAAAATTCTTTCATATTTTTAACAAACTTGCTTGACATTTTCAAGATAGGGATTAGAATGTATTATGCTTTTGAAACCAGCAGGTAAAAAGACAGAATTGGGCCACACGCCACACGCCACACGCCACACGCCACACGCCACACGCCACACGCCACACGCCACACGCCACACGCCACACGCCACACGCCACACGCCACACGCCACACGCCACACGCCACA
>JAISAE010000094.1 GCA_031266875.1 Treponema sp. | reverse complement strand
TGCCAGAGGCCGCGCTGGAACCGGTAACGGTAGTGCAGGAGTCGGCAGTGGTGGAGCAAGACATGGCGCTGGAGAAAGCGGTGGGTGTTGTGTCAGAGGCCGCGCTGGAGTCGGCAGTGCTAGAGCAAGACGTGGCGCCAGAGGCCGCGCTGGAGCTGGCGGTGGTGGAGCAGGGTGTTGTGTCAGAGGCCGCGCTGGAGACGGTAGTGGTAGCGCAGGATGTGGTGCAAATAGCGCCTGTAATACCGGTGTTACAGGTCGCGCTGATTGAGGCGATTCTTTACCTTGAAAGCGATCTGGTGGATGAGGAGCGGCTGGCGAGGATTTCGATGTTGCCTGTGGAAACAGTGAGGGCAGCGCTACGAGAGCTGGAGGGCAAGTACGCACGAGAAGAGTCTGGTGTGGAGCTTTCCCGGCTGGGCAGCGGTGTCATGCTCTCACCAAAGAGGAAACACTGGGAATTACTCAAGGAACGTTACGGTAAAAAGAACGAATCCAGGCTCTCCCGCGCCGCTATGGAAACCCTCTCCATCATCGCATACTCCCAGCCAATCACAAGGACTGAGGTTGAGGCGATTCGGGGTGTGCAGGCGGATAATATGATACGGTTGCTCCTGGAGAAAGAACTGATTCGGGAAGTGGGTAAAAAGGATGTATTCGGGAAGCCGGTACAATTTGGTACCACAAAGGAATTCTTAAAACTGTTTCGGATTCAAAGCATTGCCGACCTTCCGAAACTTAACGAAAGTGAGGCGGAACGTTTTGCACTTCAAAGCTGAGTTAGATACACATACAGCGGCACAGGATAAGGCGCTCAGACTACAGGTATACCTTGCCCACGCGGGCGTAGCGTCCCGTCGTTCATCTGAGGCGCTGATCACTGCGGGTAGGGTGTCAGTCAACGGGAGGTCTGTTTCCACACTAGGCGAAAAGGTTTTGCCGACTGACACGGTCTGCGTTGATGGCATACCGGTTGTAATCGAAAGTTCCTTCTATTATATAGCTCTGAATAAACCACCGGAGTATCTTTGTAGCGCTTCAGATCCGGAGGGGCGGCGGTTGGCGAAGAGCCTTCTGCCACCGGAGATTAAGGAGCGGCTCTATAGTGTGGGGCGGCTTGACTACCTCTCATGCGGGCTTATCATCTTTACCAATGACGGAGACTTTGCCGCGAAGGTGAGCCACCCATCGGCAGAGATAGAAAAGGAATACATCGTGGAAGCCTCTGGTCTGATTCCTGATGAAGTGGCTGAGGAATTTGCCGGCGGGGTACTGATTGACGGGGTATCGTATCGTGCGGAGGGCATTGAACGGCTGGGGCGCAAAACCCTGCGTATCGTGTTAATTGAGGGCAAGAACCGCGAGATACGGCGGGTGTTTTCGCATTTTCGCTTACACCCCGTGAAACTCCAGCGTATCCGCGTCGGGCCGGTAACACTGGGTAATCTGGAACAAGGGAAAACAAGGCCGCTCAGCCCAAAGGAGTTAAAGGGTTTTCATCTCGGAGACGCGCCGAAAGTGATGGGAGCTGACAAAACAAGTAATGCTTGATACACTCAAGTAAAGGAGGAGCTATGGTAATCGCTATTGATGGACCCGCTGGGTCTGGTAAAAGTACTATCGCCAAACTGCTGGCGGAACGCTTGGGGTTCACCTATCTTAATTCGGGGAACCTGTATCGGGCTATCACGCTGGGCTGTCTGCGAAATAACATCAGTCCCACAGACAAAGACGCCGCCCTGAACTACACGAAGAAGGCCGCGCTCAGCTACAAAGATAAGGCGGTTCATCTTGACGGGGAAAACGTGGTACCGTGGCTCCATACCGACGAAATCGACCAATATGTCCCGGCCCTGTCTGCCATTGTCCCCATTCGCCATGTGATCAATAAGTTGCTAAGGAAGATAGCAGAGGGGCTTAATGTGGTGGTGGAAGGCCGCGACATGACCAGCGTAGTCTTTCCAAAGGCGGAATACCGCTTCTATCTTGACGCTTCAGTCGAGGAACGGGCAAAACGGCGGCATGAGCAGGGCGTATCAAAGCTCTCCCTCAAAGAAATTCAGGAGGCCATCAAACAGCGGGATGAGATTGACAAACGCAAGGAAGAAGGCAGCCTAAAAATCACCGAAGGGGTGTGCGTTTTCGATACATCGCTCTTGACCATTGAAGAAGTTTATGACAGATTAGTGAAGAATATTATGATAGAAGGATCAAACATGGCCCAGATGGAAGTGGAATCGGACACGAGTCCGATGGATGAATCGATCAATTCCGCCGATAGCATCCAAACCCAATTACAGGAAGAATATCTGAAATCCCTTGAGAACATTGAGGAAGGACAACTCGTTGAAGGTAAAGTCATCGCGGTTAGCGGTGATCAGGTCTTTATTGACGTGAACCTCAAGTCTGAAGGTAAGATTCCGCTCTCGGAATTCACCGAGCCGCCCAAAGAAGGTGACCTTGTGTCCGTTATTCTGGTTAGCAAAGAGACCAGAAGCGGCGAAGTGATTGTCTCCAAGCAAAAAGCAGACGTGAAGCTATTCTGGAAGAATCTTCGCCAAGCATTTCAGGATCATACCACGGTGGAAGGAACCATCGAAAAGCTCGTTAAAGGCGGGTATGATTTTAACCTCGGTACAGACGCACACGCTTTTCTGCCGATTAGCCAAACGGACTCACAGAAGGTTGATAAGCCAGAAAAGTTCCTCGGCATGAAGACGCCGGTCTACATTGAGCGCCTCTACTCCGACGGCAAGATCAACATCGTTGTGAACCGCCGCAAGTGGCTTGAAGAAGAGATCGAGCGGAAACGCAATGACTTCTTCGAGAATACGATTATCGGCGCAGACGTTACCGGTGTGGTCAAGAGCTTCACCTCTTTTGGCGCGTTTGTCGATCTTGGTGGCTTCGATGGGCTTCTGCACATCAATGATATGAGTTGGGGCCATGTTACTCGTCCCAAGGACTTTGTAAAGCGCGGACAGGAGATTCAGCTCAAGGTTATCCGGCTCGATCCAGCTGACAAGCGCATCAATCTCTCCCTCAAACACTTCACCGATGATCCGTGGGTACACTTTGAGGACAAGTATCATGTTAATGATATTGTCAAAGGTAAGGTAACCAAGATCACCGACTTCGGTGCGTTTATTGAGTTGCAGGAAGGTATCGAGGGACTTGCCCATATCTCTGAGTTCTCCTGGATCAAAAAGGTACAGAAGCCGGAAGAAGTGGTCAGTATCGGTGACGAGGTTGAGTGTATGATCCTCGGTTACGACCTTCAGGCCGGACGAGTGTCGCTTGGCCTGAAGCAGGTAACTACTAACCCGTGGAACAACATTGAGGAAAAGTATCCAGTGGGTACACGCCTTACGCGGAAAGTGGTCAAGATTACCAATGCTGGCGCGTTTGTCGAACTGGAAGAAGGCATCGACGGCTTCCTGCATGGCGATGATATTTCCTGGACCAAAAAGGTGAAACATACGGGGAGTGAGCTTCAGCAGGGGCAGAATGTCGACGTCATCGTGATCGGTTGCAATAAGGAAAACCGGAGCATCAGGCTGGGTATCAAACAGCTTACCGAAGACCCGTGGCAGAGCTTCGCCTCAAGGTATAAGGTCGGCTCGCTGATCGAGGGCGAAGTGTCGTCCATCACCGACTTTGGTATCTTTGTACGGGTTCCCGGCGGAATTGAGGGGCTTATCCACAAGACAAACCTCCCAGAAACCCGTGATGAAAGTCCAGAAGAAGCAATAAAGCGTTACCATGTCGGGAACCCAGTTAAGGCAATAGTGCTTGAACTGCAAAGTGATAGACAGAAAGTCGCCTTTTCCATCCGCGATTACCAGAAAAGGGTTCATCGGGATGAGATCTCCCGTTATATGGCGGTAGATGAGTCCGATGACACCACCTTTACGCTGGGAGAGGCCTTAAAGTCTAAGGGTAACTCCTAGAACCAACGGTGTTGTCGCGTTTGTATGCTGTCAAGGATCGATACCCAGAAATTTAATACGCTGATCGAGGTTAGCGCCCTCATCAATTCAAACTACACAGACATTCATGAGTTGCTGATGCTTATTCTTGAGTCAGCAACTCGTCTGTGTGAAGGTGACGCCTCAAGTTTACTTTTGATTAACAAGGAAAGCAGTGAGCTTTTCTTCGAGCTGGCGCTTGGGGTAAAAGGCGCTGAAGTTAAACACTTCACCGTCAAACTGGGAGAAGGTATCGCTGGCTGGGTTGCGCAACATAATCAGTCCCTGCTGGTGAATGATGTGGATCACGATGACCGGCACTTTCGTTCCATGGCTGAACAGATCGATTATCCGGCCAGAACCATGATGGCGGTTCCCTTGTGTATCAAAGATGTGTGCATCGGTGTCATTGAAATTATCAACAAGCTGGATAACCAGTATTTCAGTAAGGAAGACCTTGAATGGGTGGAGATTTTCGCTAATCAGGCGGCGCTTGCCATTGTAAACGCGAAAAGTATGGAAAAGGCACGGGACGAGATCAGCTTCCTACATTCCCAGCTTGACATTGAGCAGGGTTACCACACGCTGATTGCTAAAAGCCCGATTGTTCTTGAGAAACTTGAGATTATCGATCGAATCGCCCAAACTGATTCGTCGGTGCTGATTCTGGGGGAAAGCGGAGTGGGAAAAGAACTGTTCGCCGAGCAACTGCATCTGCGGAGTAAGCGCCGGAACAAGCCGTTTATTCGTATAAACTGCGCGGCTCTGCCGGAAAACCTCCTCGAAAGCGAGCTTTTCGGCCATGTCAAAGGCGCGTTCACCAACGCAGTATCAAGCCGAAAGGGGCGTTTCGAGGCCGCTGACGGTGGAACTATCTTTCTTGACGAGATCGGGGACCTCGGTCTCCTGCTTCAGGCAAAGTTACTGCGGGTGATCCAGCAAAAAACCTTTGAGAAGGTGGGTTCTAATACTCAGATCAGCGTTGATGTGCGGATTCTCGCGGCGACTAACAAGGATATTGAGGCTATGGTGAAGAATGGTTCATTCCGCAGCGATCTGTATTATCGTCTGAATGTATTGCCTATGTACGTTCCGCCGCTCCGCCAGCGCACTGAGGATATTCCTGAGCTGGCGACATTCTTTCTGAAAAAGAGTATGCTGGAAACCAAGAAGCGCTTTGATGGTTTTTCCAGTGAGGCGATGGACGCCCTGCTCTCCTACTCGTGGCCGGGGAATGTGCGGGAGCTGGAAAACTGTGTTCAGCGGGCTTGTGTCCTGAGTAAGAACAAACAAATCGAGGTGGAAGACCTCTCGATTATCAAAACAGCCGCCTCGTCTCAGGAAGTGGGAACCCACAGCCTGAAAACAGCGGTTAATGTTTTTAAGGCGCATTTTATCAGGAAAGCTCTTGAGGAAAATAACTGGAACCAAGTTGTTACTGCACGGGCTTTGGATATACAAAGAACCTATTTATCGCGGCTCATTAAAGAGCTTGCTATTCTAAAGGAGTGATAAAAGATTATGGCAAAAAACACAGTTATACAGGGTAACTTCAGGACACAGGATAATGACAAGTCATTAACGTTAAACGAAAAGCTCAGTGACTTTCTGCAAAAGCGCCGGAAAACTCTGGCGCTTTGTGCAATAGGCATAGTGGCCATTCTTGTGATCCTTATCGCGGTGTCCATCATCGGCGAGACCCTTCAGTCAAGGGCCTTAACTCAGGTTGAGGAGCTTACACGGCGTTACGAGACCGTGCTGCCCCTGATCACCGACGAGTCAAAGGCCACGGATGTTCAGGCTTTAATCGACGAGTTGAGCGCCTTTGCCCCCAAACATCCCGGTTATACCGGCGCGAAAGGCTATTCACTGCTCGCCAGCATCTATGCTGAGCAGAAAAACTGGGCTGAAGCTGAAAAAACGTGGGACGCCGGCGCCAAAGCCGGCGCAAAGACCTACCTTGAGCCGGTCTGCCTTTTCAGCGCCGCTGTCGCTGCCGAAGAGCAGGGCAATGTCGCCGAAGCTATTGATCGCTACACCCAGTGCGTTGCCTTCGCCGATACCTTCCCCGCCGCACCCCGCGCCCAGTTCTCTATAGGGCGCTTGCAGGAAGCACAGGGTAACAAGGACGCCGCCCTTGCCGCCTACCGCGAGATTTCGAGCAGGTGGCCAAACGACACAATCTGGGCAAGCCTCGCGCAGAGCAAGATCATTGCCCTCTCCCGATGAAGTTTCTTAGAAACGGCGCGCTTCTAGCACCGTTTCTACTAGCACTCCTCTCTTGCGGCATTGAAGATTATACCTTTCTCTCTCCCGTACTCTCTGGCAATATCAGGGTGGAAGATATTAACTCAAAGGCTACAATAATACTGCCTAATGTCAATAGTTATTATTTTAACCATTTTACAATATATTACCGTATCTACATCAGTAACACGGATGTGCCAAGTATCAACGATGGTAACCTTGGCTCAATAAGCACTACCCTGCAGCAGGATTACAACGCCTTTCTGCCGTATGTCAACAGTGATTCCAATAACGCCAGCACCCCGATAGGAAACCTTTTCACCAACCGGAAGTATCAGACGCTGGCTCTGGAAGGGGCTGACATAGAACGGGATATCTTATCTGACAACGCGACGGGGGAGACGATTATACTTGATTTCATCAAGACCCCCGACAAGCTTCCGCCGGCGCTTGTCATTAACAACACTCGTTATGTCCTGTACCGCAATGGCGCTGGCCTGCTGCTTCCAGTGGACGACCTGCGTTTCTTTAACTCCACCACGCTAAACACGACAGTCCCCACAGAAACCATCAATGTTGATGTTGCCAACATAACGGGAACTAACACATCGGGTACTCGTTACACGTACGTTGCCCTGTATATCGTGCTTGTAGGCACTGATCCGAACTTCTCACCGATTTACAGCGCTCCCACCTTTGTCGGCATCCTGCATCTGCCGGATCAATCATAGCCTGGCTGACGCAATGATAGATACCAAAACGAACGTTTCCGCGCCTCAGCGCCGCCCTATACCTATGCGTGAGAGCATCACTCACCCAGTGGTGAGTAGGTCGCTCACCTATGCGTGAGAGCATCACTCACCCAGTGGTGAGTAATGCTCTCACACCAGCAAGCCCTGCGTCTAAAGGCGGAGGCTTGTAGCTTGGGCCGATAGCTCGGCTTGCTCACAAGGTTTCTCCCGCTTCCCGTTTCCAGTATTCCCACAGTTAGAGACCCTTTTTGGCGCGACGACTTCCCATGTCAGGAGTTTTACGGCGGATTCTATAAAAGTGCTTGACACAATGTGTTAGTTCTGGCTAATCTATAGCCGGAAGTTAGTTTTAATAAACTAACTTGAATTGCGTACAATAAATAGGAGGTTGAGTATGCCCTTATCACTAGCAAAAACTGGAGAAGCTAACTCCATAAAGAAGATTGGCGGCCATGAGGACGCAAAGAAGCACCTTGAAAATCTGGGCTTTGTTACCGGCAGTAATGTTACTGTTGTCTCCGCCATGAGCAGCGGCCTTATCGTCAAAGTGAAGGATTCGCGGATTGCCATCAGCCGGGAGATGGCAAACAAGATCATGATATAGCAAGAAAAGAGGAGGAAGGCATGAAAACACTTAACAAGAAAGAATGGTGTTTCTTGCGTGTGGTTTTTCAGCGGTATAGGAAAAGAGGGTTGATGCTGTCCGGTTCGTTTGTCCCAGCTCAGGAGGTTAACATTGCGTAAAAAGCTGGCCGCGTCTGTCCTGGCGGTATTTGTATGGCCGCTTGTTGTAACGCCGCTTTTTGCGGACGCCGGGTACTGGGAAGCGCGGGAACACGAGATGCGCCTCGTCTTGAGCGAGGCCTACTACCGCTTTGTGGCCGCCGATGTTGAGGGGGCGCAGGCCCTCGTGGATAGAGCCTACGCCGAACACTATCAGGGCGACTTTGAGCGGAACGTCCGGGAACTTGTTTCCGATGCCCGGGCAAAGAATATAGACGAGTGGTTTGACTATGTAAAAACGTCCCTGGGACAAGGCAAGTCCCAGCAGGAGATGCGGGAGGACTTCAATCAGCTTAACCATCTGCTCTCGGTAACAGCGCAGCGGCTTGACGGGAAAGAGGAGCCGGTCGCGGTAACGCGAAACTGGGCGAAGACAGCCGATGAGATGGCTGCGGTTCTGGGTAAGGCTAACGAGTTCTACCGTGCGGGGAACGCGCAGG
>JAISAE010000092.1 GCA_031266875.1 Treponema sp. | reverse complement strand
GCTGGGGCGCTGGGGCGCTGGGGCGCTGGGGCGCTGGGGCGCTGGGGCGCTGGGGCGCTGGGGCGCTGGGGCGCTGGGGCGCTGGGGCGCTGGGGCGCTGGGCAAGGTCTGCGTTGTTGCTGGCGCTTAGCCGTCTGTCGTTCATAGCTGAGGTATGTATACCATAAAGTGAAAGAATATGCAAGAAGTTAGATAATACATCTGGGCATGTGTTAGAGCCTCTCTAACCCAGTGGTTAGAACATCTCCCCCACCATAGTGGGACGAGGTGTCCCAGCGTAGTGGGAGGACGACTCCCAGCGTAGTGGGAGGCAGAGTCCCACCATAGTGGGACGAGGTGTCCCAGCGTAGTGGGAGGACGACTCCCAGCGTACAAGGTCTCTGACACCACCGTCTGACACTCGCACGTAACTACTCGGCAAGATACAAGGTCTCTGACACCACTGTCTGCACTCGCACCCATAGCGGGAGCGCTTCCCCACATAGCGGGGAGATGCTCTCACACGTACAACAGGGCATTAAGGCACGAGATACTTCTTTAAAAACTCAGCGCCTCTGCGAATGGCGAACAACGGTTCTTCGGGACCCTCAAACTCAAGCGAAACCGTCCCGTCGTAGCCGGAGTTTTTGACGAGCGTGAGGCACTGGGCCACCGAAACAATGCCGTGTCCCAGTACCGTGCCGCGCAGCCAGTTGCCGGCGCGGGTGGGGAACCACGAATCATCCGGGCGGGGTTCAGCGCCACTCTTCCACAAAAAGTCTTTGGCGTGTATGTGAAAGGCATAGGGCAATACGGTTGAAAGCGCTGTAACGCTTGTTTCGTCAGCGCATAAGAAGTTCCCCATATCCACAAGCAGGCCATAGTTCGGATGCTTCACGGCTGACACAAGCGCCGCCATGCGTATGCTGTCCTGCATGAAGTAGCCGTGGTTCTCGCTCATGGTGCGGATATTGGCCTGCGCCGCGTATTCGCTCAGCTCATGGACAGCTGGCGCGACACGGGCAATGGCGTCCTGGTAAGACATGCCCTTTGCTGGCTTCCACGTTATGTCATGACGCATGGCTGCCACGCCAAGCACTGAGGCAATATCAAGCTGGGCCTTGAGCCGCGCTGTTTCAGCGGCCATATCGCCGCCAGCGCCATTGAGAAAGTCCGCGCCAACCGCGTAGCAGGGAACGCTCAGTCCCTCTGACTGACAGGCGGCGTGTAACTCAGCGGCAAAGGCGGCCTGCGTTTTTCCAGCTGGCGCGGCAAACTCGGTAAATTCGATAGCGTCAAAGCCCGCTTTCTTCGCTTCTTTAATAGCGTCGAATAATGAAAACCCGCTGTCCTTTGATAATCTTTGAAAACAGTATGAACTGACCCCGATACGCATGATTATATACCCCTATAAAAAATAAAAGGGACGGTTCACACCGTCCCAGCCCTTGGGCGTGTTAGGTATTAGTGATTTGGGAGGGGAACTAATACCCAACACTATTATATCGGCCATGACCCACCAAACCTTAACGGGGCGGCAAGCGGGTTCAGTTCTGGAACAGATACTTGGTTGGGTCTTGAGCGGTTCCGTTCTGTCGCAGTTCAAAGTGCAGGTGTGGACCGGTTGAGCGTCCGGTAGAGCCAACCCTACCGATAAGCGCACCGGACGCGACCCGTGACCGCACCACAGTCTCGATCTTTGAAAGATGCCCATAGAGGCTCACCCAGTTATCATCGTGTCTAATGATGATGTAGTTGCCATAGATGGCGTCTGTACCGACTTCGCTTACCACGCCTTCACGGGCAGCATAGACTTCGGTTCCGAGCGGGGCAGCCAGGTCTAAGCCGCTATGCGAACTCATATTGCCGGATATCGGGTCAACACGGCGGCCAAAGGAACTGGTGAGCCGGAAGTTGCGCAGGGGATAGCGAAAGCCGGAGTGGTAGAAAAACGCCCGCTCCGTGGCTGTGAAATCCGCGCCAGGTATAAACAAGAAACGCTCACTGCCCACAATTATCATAATGCCGCGCTCGTTAGCTCGTATTGACGCAAGAAGTTGCTCCAGATCGGACGATGGATGTTCCGCGATGAAGAGGCCAGGCGCTGAGGGTAAGAGTAGGGTTCCGATATTCTGGAGCAAACCAGCATGGGCGATGTGGTTGAGCGTGGCCAGAGTTGAAATGGGGACATTGCAACGCGCCGCAAGGTTAAGGAGATCAATATCCCCCGCAGGCGGTTTATAGGCATAGATGGTCAGCGCATCGGTAATCGTCTGGAGCGTATTGGCGCTTGTTTCCTCAGTCCATTGCAGATTAAAGAGCTTTCCTCGCGCCCATGCTACATCTGAGGTGTATTGTTTAAACATGGTATCGCTATTATCAAGACGGGTAATGCGTGGAAATGCAGGCGTGGCCAGTGATTCTTCCGGCCAGAGCCACGCCCTACCGAACAACAAAAAAACAAGAGCTATACCAATGAGCCGCATGGGATTCACACCCTCGACACCCGCCTTAAAAGGCCGTCTCATTCTTTGCGCTATGAACATTTATACCTAGAAGTATAAGAAGACAAAGGTTGTGTCAAGGGAATGTCCGGCGCCGGACGCTGTCTCCAGCACTACCGGGCTGGTGGCGGTGTATTGCCGTAGAACAGGTTCACGGTAGATGTATAGCTTTGGGATGACGAACAAGGGCGTCGCCTCTACGCTCACAGCGCCTTGACAAAATCCTTAAGAAGGATAGGTTTATAAAAATATATAGATAAGTTTTTACTAATTAAAAGGGAGTGCTTGAGATGAAGGATATATCGGTGTGTATGGGAAGTTCCTGTTTCAGCCGGGGAAGCGCGGCTATCGCTGCACTGATACAGCGCTATGTTAAGGAACATGATCTGGAGAAATGGGTCAGTGTATCCGGCTGTTTATGCGGGGGCAAGTGTAAAAACGGCCCAAACATTAGGATTGACGGGACGCTGTTCTCGCATGTCGCACTGGAAACACTGCCTGCTCTGCTTGAGCAGAAACTGGCCGGCATCGGCGGAGAAGCCTGATAATGCAGTCATCGTATCCGATTTACACGGAACTGGCAGACTGCCAGGACTGCTATAAGTGCATACGCCGCTGTCCGGT
The DNA here is from genome assembly GCA_031266875.1 of Treponema sp. Taxonomy (GTDB): domain Bacteria; phylum Spirochaetota; class Spirochaetia; order Treponematales; family Breznakiellaceae; genus JAIRMT01. The sequence continues at coordinate 3,258 of JAISAE010000092.1, read as the reverse complement.
GAAGGCGATCCGTGTGGAAAACGGCCATGCTCAGGTGATTCCTGACGCTTGCGTGGCCTGCGGGCGCTGTGTCATTCACTGCCCGGCTTTTGCCAAACGCGCCAGAAACGATGTTGGATGGGTCAAACGCCTTATTATAGAAGAGAAAAAAGTGTTTGTATCACTCGCGCCTTCGTACATTTCAGAGTTCAGCGAGTTCACGCCCCGGCAGCTTGAGCTGGCACTCAAGAAGCTGGGCTTCTTCGCTGTGTCGGAGACAGCCCTGGGCGCGGACTTTGTGTCGGCCCAGATTGCCAGCGATATAAAGACCTCATGCGAAGACAGTGGACAGAAGCTCTTCATATCATCCGCGTGTCCGGCGGTGGTGGAATACATCAAGCGCTACACGCCGGACCTTGCGCCTTACATCACCAACCGCGCTTCGCCCCTGCTCGCCCACGCCCGTCTCCTGAGAAGACTGTACGGCACTATAGCGGTGGTGTTTATCGGGCCTTGCATAGCCAAAAAGCGCGAGGCCGGCCAGTGGGACGAAATTGATGTCGCGCTTACGTTTAAGGAATTGCGGGACTGGTTTAAGGCCGAAGCGATCATAGACGCGGAGGGAGTGCCAGAAATAGTGTCTGACACCCAAGATGCCCAAGACGCGGAGTTTCTGCCTCGCCGCGCTGCTAAAGGAGCGCTCTACCCCATAGACGGCGGCATGATTCGGTCGTGGAAGAACTACAGCGATCCGCCTGCCGCGCTTTCAATGGCGATCTCTGGCACGGACGCTATTGAAAAAACGCTTTCCGGCTTTGATGTCGCGGCGCTTACTCGCCCCCTGTTTTTGGAACTGCTGTTCTGTAGCGGCGGCTGTATCAATGGCCCAGGCGCAAGTAACGCCGCCTCTGGCATGGCGCGGCGGATGCGCCTGCTGGAATACGCGGAAATGGCGGATGATACGCTGGACAACGCAACCCTCGCCAAGCACATTTCACTCACCGATACCCTCTCAGCGACAAAAGTCCCAGAGGCAATCTATACCGAGGCTGAAATACAAGGCGCGTTGCGTCAAGTCGGGAAATTCAACATTCACGACGAACTTAACTGCTCCAGTTGCGGCTACGACACCTGCCGCGATTTCGCCCGCGCCATGCTCGACAAACGCGCCGAGCGTACCATGTGTGTCTCCTATATGCGTAATCTCGCGCAGAAAAAAGCTAATGGCCTCATCCGCACCATTCCAAGCGGTGTGGTCATTGTTGATAAGGAACTGAAAATCGTTGAGTGTAACGAAAATTTCGCCCGTCTCATGGGTAAAGAACTGAGCAACCTGTTTGAGATACTGCCCGGCCTGGAGGGTGCTGACCTGCGAAAAATCACCGGAGCCGCGCATTACTTTACTGACGTGCTTTCATCAAACAGCGCCGATGGAATTGAGTGCGATATTCGGGAAGGCAAAAAGATTCTGCACCTCACGGTGTTTGTTGTTGAAAAGGGCGAGATAGCCGCCGGAGTTATTGACGACATAACGCTTCCACGAGTCAGAAAGGACAAAACAGTTTCCCGCGCTCAGAAGATCATTGACAAAAACGTAGCCGCTGTTCAGAAAATCGCCTTCCTGCTTGGGGAAAACGCAGCCGAGACTGAGGCAATCCTGAACTCGATCATTGAGTCGTATTCCGAAGGAGACAGTAACTGATGGCTGATATGTCGGAAATTGTTGAACTACCCGCGTTTATCGAAGTCGGGCATTTTGGCTTAAAGAAACATTTGCAGAATGCCGCTGGCGATATGTTTTTCTCGCAGAAAAACGATGGCCACGTTCTTGTCTGCCTCTCTGACGGACTCGGTTCTGGTATCAAGGCCGGCGTACTAGCCACACTCACCGCAACCATGGCGGCCAAATTCATTTCGCTTAATATCCCGATTAGACGCGCCGCCGAGATCATCATGAACACCCTGCCGGTGTGTAAAGAGCGCGGTATAAGTTACGCCACGTTTACTCTGGTCGATATAGGGCCAAGCGCCACGCTTAAAGTTATGGAGTATGATAATCCGCCGTATCTTCTCATCCGGCGTCAGACCCTTGTTGCTCCAGACAAGGAAATGATGTCCATTGAGCGAAAAAACAAGAAGACCGCGCCTGTTCAGGAAGCTCGATTGTATTACTCCACGAGCGCGGTGAATCCGGGCGACCGGCTCGTGTTTTTTTCCGACGGCGTAACTCAGGCGGGTATGGGAAGCGCGGACCTGCCGTTTGGCTGGGGCATAAAGAACACCCGCGATTTCATTCTGAACCGCGTTACCGTCGCGCCGGACATCAGCGCCCGCGCCCTTGCTCACGCGGTGGTTCAAGAAGCAGCCCTGCGTGATAGTCATAAACCAAAAGACGACATTTCCTGCGCTGTTGTCTACTTCCGCCACCCCCGCGACACGCTGGTTCTGAGCGGCCCGCCCCTTCGTCCTGAAAGCGACAAGGATTTCGTCCGATGCTTTTCGTTGTTCAATGGCGCGAAAATCATTTCCGGCGGCACCACTGCCAACATCATTTCACGCGAACTGGGCAGGCCGATCAGCGTATCGCTCAAAGACATTGACCCCCATGTGCCTCCCTTTTCCCGCATGGAAGGCGCTGATCTTGTAACCGAAGGCATCATCACTATGGGCGTGGTGTCGGAAATCCTGGAAAATGGCGGCGAATCAAGCGGTAAAGTAAACGCCGCGACCAAAATGGTGGACCTGCTTCTGAATAGCGACCGTATCAGCTTCATGGTTGGCACCAAAATCAACGAAGCCCACCAAGACCCGAATATGCCGGTTGAACTTGAAATCCGCCGCAACATCATCAAAAAGATCGCCCTGCTACTGGAAGAGAAATACCTGAAAGAGGTACATATCCAATACTTTTAGCGCAAGCGTCTATGACCAGTAAAGTTCGCGCTGTCGTGTTTCTCATGAATAAAAGTATTGACCATTACCATGCTATGGTATATGGTTTCTACGACGCGGGGCAGATTCAAATCAAGCAATTGATAGAGGACTAGGAGAAGAACAATGACTTACAATGTAGATATTCACCATGATGATGAAGATAACATCTGGTATAGCACGAGTAAAGATATTCCTGGGTTTGTAGCTGGAGCCAATTCTTTGGACGTGCTCATTCAAGAGTCAAATCTAACTATATATGACTTGCTGGGAGTATCGGATTTTAAGGTTCAGTTCACTATGAATTATGAACATGAGGTTCATTATGGCTGAATGGGAGAGGAAGGT
>JAISAE010000067.1 GCA_031266875.1 Treponema sp. | reverse complement strand
TCCTCGTCCCACTACGCGGGGCTGACGCCTCCCACTACGCTGGGACACTGGCTCCCACTACGCTGGGAGTCCGACTCCCATTACGCTGGGACACCGGCTCCCATTATGCTGGGAGTCCGACTCCCACTACGCTGGGACACTGGCTCCCACTACGCTGGGACGCTGACTCCTACTACGCTGGGACACCGACTCCCACTATGCTGGGACGCTGACTCCCACTACGCTGGGACGCTGACTCCCACTATGCTGGGACGCTGACTCCCACTACGCTGGGAGTCCGACTCCCACTACGCTGGGAGTCCGACTCCCATTAATGCGTGAGAAGGCTTCTCACTAGTGCGTGAGAGAGACGCTCACTAATGCGTGAGTGAGACGCTTAGCTCATATTTGTCATGCTGTTAGACCTGTTTACCTTGCCTCTGCGCTGATGGTGTCTGGCACTATGTGGCTGACGCTAAGGCTGGGGGAGCGTTTGGCTTCACAGGAGATAGACCAGCGCGGTTTCAAGCCGGTGGTCCCGAATCGCCAGAACCTCAATGCGTAAACCGCAGTCTTCGAGGATCGGGGTCTGGCCGTCATCGGGTATCTGCCCAAGCAGGCTGAACACAAAGCCAGCAACCGTATCGTATTCATCAACAGGCAGGGGCAGGCTCACGGCGGCGGCCAGCTTTTCCAGCGGTGCTGCTCCACTCACCCGCCACAGGCGCGGCTCGATCTGCTCAATAAGCGGCCTTTCTGGTGGAACCGAGCTGTCATTCTCCAAATCCCCGACGAGCTCTTCAAGCAAATCGCTCATGGTAACAATGCCACTCATGCCGCCGTACTCGTCCAGTACGACCGCGAAGTGGTTACGCTTCTTCTTCATGTTGTTAAACAGCACGTCGGTTCGCACCAAGCGAGGCACAAACTGCGCAGGCCGAACCGCCTGCCGTAGCACGGTTTCCCGGCAGCGGTCTTTGAGGCAGAGGTAGTCTTTCGCGTTCAGGATGCCGGTAATCTCGTCGCACGAATCAGCGCAGATGGGGTAGCAACTGTGCCGGTTTTCGATGATCGTCTTTTCCCAGGTTTCATCGCTGTCCTTGAGCCAGAGCAGAATAACGTCAAGCCGGTGGGTCATCACTTCACCGGCGATTTTGTTATTAAACTCAAACACCCTATGAATAATCTCTTGCTCCTGTTCCTCAATAGCGCCCTTCTCGCTACCCGCGTCAACCAGCATACGGATGCCTTCCTCGGTTATCTCGTCCTCCTCCGCGTTAGGGTCAATGTGAATCAGGCGCAGCAGCGTGTTAGTCGATTGAGTTAAGAGCCACACCACCGGCGTGAAGATGCGGGAGATGAGCGCGACAAAGCCCGACATGGCAAAGGCCAGGTCTTCAGCCTTCTTCATGGCGATCCGTTTTGGCACGAGTTCTCCTAGTACCAGCGTGAAGAAGGAGAGAATGAGGGTAATGAGTACCACGGCTATCGCGTCTAGCGTGGCTATAGGCACCTTAACACCGCGGGCGACAAGCGCGTTAACGAGCTTTTCTGAGAAGTTGTCCGCGGCAAAGGCGCTGCCGAGAAAGCCCGACAGGGTGATACCGACCTGTATAGTGGCGAGAAACTTCGCTGGTTCTTTGGTTAAGCCACGGAGCCGCTGTGCGCGTTTGTCGCCACCGTTGGAAAGCTTTTCAAGTTTTGTTTCATTAACTGAAAGCAGGGCGATTTCCGCGCAAGCGAACACCGCGTTTACCATGATAAGAACAAGCTGCAAAAGCAACTGCCATAAGAGCGGGTCTTCCATTATAGTACACTCCCAATGTCTTTTCTGAACGCCATAGTGTCAAAACTGATCGCCTCAAGCGCCGTATATGCCTGTTCCCGCGCTGTAACCGCATCTTGCCCATAAGCCGCTACCGCGACGACCCTGCCGCCGGCGGTGTATAACGCTGTCCCGCGCAGTTCCGCGCCGCTAACGAAAAGCCGTGCATTGGTATGGGCGAAGCTCGTGCGGTCTATGCTGATGAAGTCGCCTTTATGGTATGGGCCTGGGTATCCGTCCGCGACCGCGACCGGGGCGCAGACCGCGCCGCGTTTCCACGCGAGGGGGAACTCAGCAAGGCTGCCGTCCAGCATGGCAAGGCAGAGTTGCGTAAAGTCAGCGTCCATGAGCGGTAGAACGGCCTGTGTTTCAGGATCGCCAAGGCGCACGTTGTATTCAAGCAGGTAACAGGTTTCTCTGTGTATCATAAGCCCAAAGAAGATAAAGCCCCGGTAATCAAAGCCTTCGGTTTCCATGCCCCGGAGCGTTGGCTCAAGGATATGCCTGATAAAATCCTCCTGCGCCGCTGGGGAAAAGTCTGGGACCGGCGCGACAGCTCCCATGCCGCCAGTATTTGGGCCGGCGTTATTGTCAAACCGGCGCTTGTGATCCCGTGCCGCGACAAAGGGCCGGATTACCCCGTGCGCACCCGGACGCACACTCACCGCCGCCAGCACCGACACTTCCTGGCCATCAAGGAATTCCTCGATAAGCGCGGTTTTTCCCGCGTCGCCCAGGGTTCTTTCCTGCATTAAGGATACAAGCGCATCCTTCGCCTCGCCAATGGTTTCCGCGATAAGAACACCCTTGCCGGCGGCAAGTCCGTCAGCCTTGATTACCAGCTTTTGAGCCGGAGCCAGTGTCTCCACGTACAAAAGCGCCTCACGGTACTCCGAAAAGGCGCGGCTCTTCGCGGTGCGAACCCCATAGCGGGACATAAAATCCTTTGCAAACACCTTGCTGGCCTCAAGCCGCGCCGCGTTTTTATCCGGCCCAATGATAGCCAGCCCAGCCTTACGAAACTGATCAACGATTCCCTCGGCCAGCGGCGCTTCCGGCCCCACAACCGTAAACGCGATTCCTTCAGTTTGAGCAAAGGCAATGGCCTCTTCTCCCACAAGCGTCCTGTTTTCGCACTTTGCTTCAAGCGCCGTGCCGCCGTTTCCAGGCGCGACAAAGACCTTCTCAAGCAGCTCTGACTCGGCGAGCTTCCACGCAATGGCGTGTTCCCGTCCACCGCCTCCAATAAGCAATACCTTCACAAATTCTCCTTATGTTTATTCTAGCACGATATATGTTTTACACAATACAACAAGGACATCGGCGTTTACTTCAATTTAACGCGCCGTTATCCGGCATGTGGGTCTCTGGCACCGGCGCGTCTGGTGCTTTGCGTCTCTGGCGCTGTCTCCCTCTCTTACACATCCAGTGGCGCGGTTTAAGCGTCTGAGCGTATTCCGCTCAACGTTACGCTATAACTGTGTTACGTTATAGCTGTGGAACAAACTGAAGGCACTGAGCGATACGCCTCCCTCAAAGCTATTGCCTATGACGCGCCTCTTGAGCCGGGCGTCTATCTTTGGAAAGACAGTGGCGATACAGTCATCTATGTTGGCAAGGCCAAGGTATTGCGGAATCGGCTGCGCTCTTACTTTGCGGGGAAGAAAGACGCGAAAACCGCCGCGCTCCTGAAACACGCCGCCGCTATCGAAACCATCATCACGACTAATGAGTACGAGGCTCTGCTGCTTGAAAACACGCTCATCAAGCAGTACCGGCCCCGCTACAACATCGCCCTCAAGGACGATAAAACCTATCCCATGGTGCGGATCAGCGCCGAGCGTTTCCCGCGGGTATCCAAGACGCGGCGCGTCATTGAGGATGGATCGCGCTGCTTCGGCCCGTTTCCTAACGGCAGGGCTGTGGATACCTTGCTGGCACTTGTGGAAAAGCTCTATCCGCTGCGGAAGTGCCAGATACTTCGCAAGAGAAAAACCCCGTGCATGTACTATCACATTGGCCGCTGTAGTGGGCCATGTTGTGGCAGAATCAACAAAGAAGCCTATGAAGCGATTATCAATCGTGCCATGCGCTTTTTTTCAGGTGATATGGAGGCGCTTATCATAGACCTTACCGTTCAGATGCACCAAGAGGCCGCAGCCCTTCACTTTGAGAAGGCAGTGGACTTCCGCGACGCGATAGTCGCCATCGAAAGCCTTTCGCCGGAAAACGCGGTGGTTGATTTTGACCCGGAAAGTCGTGATTACATCGCTTGGGCGAGTGAAGGTACGCTCACCACCTTTACGGTTTTTTCTTTGCGTGATGGTAAGATGCGTGGCCGGGAACTCTTCCGCGCCTGTTCCGCAGCTACAGACGAAGAATCCCTCGAAACATTTGTCGCCGCCTATTACACGCCGGAACGTCCGCCGCCCATGTACATCTTTATCCAAAAAGAACTTCATGGACAGGAGAACGACGCGCCCAGTCGTGTACTCCTGCAAAACTGGTTTACCGAAACCTTTGGCCGTGCGCCAGCGATGCTCTTGCCCAGCGAAAAACGGCATGAGGCGGTGCTGGCTATGGCGAGGCAGAACGCGCTTGATGACCTGCGGCGACGACTCAAGGAGCGTGGCGCTGGTCCGGTGCTGGACGAACTCGTGCGGGCGCTGGGTCTGCACACCCGGCCGGTTCGTATTGAAGGCTTTGATATTGCCCAGCTTGACGGAAAACACCCGGTGGCGTCGCTCATCTCGTTCAGGAATGGCATACCAGACAAGAAGAACTACCGAGTCTTCAAACTGCGGACTGTGGCAGGCGTGGTTGATGACTTTGCCGCTATGCGGGAGGTGGTGCGCCGCCGTTACTCGCGGCTTCTGCGGGAAAGCGCGGAACTGCCTGACCTTATCCTCATTGACGGCGGTATAGGTCAGGTGAACGCGGCTAAGGGCGTACTGGACGAACTGGGGATTAGCTGCGACATTGTGGGGCTTGCCAAGCGGGAAGAAGAGCTTTATCTCCCCCATACAACAGAACCGATACGACTTTCCCAGCGGTCGGAGGGCCTTAAAGTGCTACAGTTTGTGCGTGATGAAACTCACCGTTTCGCCACAACCTTAAACCAGAAGCTTCGCTCAAAAGACCTCGCCTTTTCGCGGCTGGAAATGGTGAAGGGCGTTGGTCCAAAGAAAGCCGCCGCGCTTATGAAGCGCTATCGTAGTCTGGTTTCCATAGCCGCCGCGAGTGTCGCGGACATCAGAGCCGCTGCCGCGCTTAACGAGAGCACGGCGCTGGCAGTCAAAGCCGCAGTGTCAGAGGCGCTATCCGCGCAACACAAACCGCCACGCGGTCGGGTGGACAGGAGCGTGGGCAAGTACCTAGCGTTGCTCGCAATGGAAGACAGCGCGGCTGAATCCGCTGTGGCCGAAACGCCGCCTGATTACGCCAAGCAATAGCGCCTGTAGATGCGCACGCTGGTGTCAGAAGTGCGGAGAAAGGGCTAGATGCGTGCTGGTGGTGTGGTGTCAGAGACTCCATACGATGTGCGCACTGGTGTCAGAGGGCTAGATGCGTGCTGGTGGTGTGGTGTCAGAGACCAAAGTAGAGACAAAATCCACAAAGACTAAAACTCAGTGAGTTTTACCGAAATGTCAGTGAATTTTTTCAAACCGGAAAAGTCCTTGCACAGGCACAGGCTGGGACTTGTTTAACGCGCTTATCCACACGCCGCATCTGTCGTTACCGCATCAGGTGAACGTGGAACTCGCGCTGTTAGATATTACCGAAATGTGCGTTTAGGAGGGTCTGGGTTCATCGCGGCGGAAAGGCGTCAGTATTCTCAACAAGAGCCTTGTTGGCTATCATAGTTCGCTTGTCCTTATAGGACTGGACGATTACCAATGGCTTGCCTCTTCGGGGAACGAGAAGTGTTTATCGCACAAGACCTGGGCGACCGCACCGGTGTCAAGGCTATGCTAGCCCGTAAAGCCCTGTATGTGTTACATAAGTTGGGTGTTGTAGAACAGAGCGGCAAGTAAGGCAGGGGTTTATCATACCCTTTACACGATACGTCCGCTTGGTTAAGGTGCAAGCATGAAGCTGCGTAAACAAAACGTTTTCTTCCTTATAATAGCTATTTTTATTCTCCTATTATGTGGAGTGTTCCTACTTCGTGCGCCCGTACTGCTTGTTACTGACGCGCCATTTGACGCGCTTTATGGCAGGACGCGGGCTTTGCTAAAACGGGCTGAGACTTCCCTACGCCTGTTCCGGCGGGTTAGGCCGGTGAGTATCTCTATTGATACTAGTTCCGACATTGTGGCGTTTACAGTGGAGGCGGCAGCCCAGTCTCCATACCTTGTCCTGTTTCCCTACCGGTATCTGGAAGGGGCGCGGCGTTACGCAGAAGCGTTTCCTGAAACGCCAGTGTTTGTCCTCGGAGGCCGGAGCCGGGAGGTGGATACCGGGCCTCTGGATTTTGTCAGTACGGATTCGGTGACGGATTTCTACCGCGCCGGATTGTGCGCCGCGCTCATTGCTTTGGATGTGCAACAAGTTGCGGGAGAGATTCTGCTGTTTCAGGGAGATCCGATTCCTGTAGAGTGGTCTGCGGCCTTTCTCGCCGGTCTTCGGGAAAAAGGCTTTGAAAGGGAGCCAAAGTATCTTAGTGTTACCGAGGATTATTCCGATACTCAAAATGTTGTTTGTGTTGTTATGAGCGGACAGGCGACAACATTTCTTGAACAGAATCTCAACATCCCAGTAATCCTTTTCTCCTGGGTAGACCCGGTATTGACATCTCAGGCGGTTACGGTGATTTTTGATGATTCTCCCTGGGCGCTTCTTATCAGAGTGGCGCGAATGATGGGAAAGGAGGGAACGTCGCTTCCGTCGGAAATGGTATTTCCTGCGGAAAGAATGGCGGACAGAAAAATGTTGCAACAGATGCGCGAAAAAATGTTTAACTAAAAAGATAAAATTGCCTTGAAAGGCGGTTTGGGGGTTTGACAAAGTTCGCGTGAGATAGTATGATAACTTTAAATTATTTCCTGTATAAAAAGGAGTAGAGAGAGTATGAAACATGGTAGATTTGCTATATGCTTGCTTCTCATGGCGGGTATAGCGGTAGCCGCAGTGTTTGGTGATGAACAAGTTTTTGTTCTTGAAGCCAAAGTCATGGACAGCTTCGATGATGGTGTCGAAAATCCTTATGGGCCGCTTGAATGGCGGGTTGAGGCGAGTAAGTTCACCACAGAAGGTTTCCCAAAGATTCAGCCCATAGCGACGTATCCGGCAGCGTTACTGACCGATACACCCGCTGAGAGCCGCAGGTCTCTGGGCATCAACAGTAGTTTTACCCGTCGTGGGTATAACTGGCTGGATGTATATCCGGTAGGCCCGGACAATGAGGAAAAAGGCAATGGCTTTGACATCCCCGGCCGGATTCAGTACATGGATATGTGGGTTTGGGGCTCAAACCTGAACTACACAATTGAAGCTTATTTTAGAGACCACCAGGGCATGATTCGCTCGGTGAACATGGGTAGTCTCGCCTATGAGGGGTGGAAGAACCTGCGGGTAAAGATTCCCAGCAACTTCCTCCAGAGCAAGAAGGTGTTGCCCAACCTCGCACCTCTGCGTTTTATCAAGTTCCGCATCTGGACAGCGCCTACAGAAATCGTCGATCAGCTCGATCCCAGGTATCCTGGTAACCCGCTCGATCCTAGAAATCCTGGCAGGTATACTGGTGTCTTTATCTATTTCGATAATCTCAGAATTCTGACGGATATGTTTGAAGCGCCCTATGATGGCCAGAATTTGGAAAACATCGCCAAGACCCAGGAACTCTGGGGCACAACTGCCGCAGCTGACGAAACTAATTAAGGAGGGGCTATAATGAAACGATATGCTATTATCGCTGTTGCGCTGTTGAGTGCTACAGCGGCATTCGCTCAAGTACAGGGAGATCCGGTGGCCGGAAATACAAATGCCAGCCAGCTTGGTATTGATGCAGCACAGCAGAACCTCCAAGAGGTTTCGGTTGATAAATTCGAGCAGGAAGGGTATTGGCGTGCTTCAATATCCTCCGACAGTGGATTTATCTCTTCAAGACTGTTTATAGGCAAACCCGACGGGAAAGTGCCTATTTCTGAAGAGGCAGATCTCAATATCCCAGACGAGTACGTCTTGGGTGCCCGGGTTGACTTTCTGCGCCGCGGCCACGCCAGCTTCACCTTGAGTCCGGCTCACCCGATTCCTATCGAAGGAATCACCAAGACCATCTCTGTATGGGTTGCGGGCCGGAACTACAATCACAAACTGAGTATCCTTATCCAGGATTACTTTGGCCGGACATTCGAACTTGCCATGGGTACCCTCAACTTCCAGGGCTGGAAAAAACTCACCGTAGCGGTTCCGCCGCAGGCTGAGAACGGCAGAAATGGTATTGTTCAGCGGAACTATCATTACAACAATGACCTAGGTATCAAAGTCATTGGTTTCCGGGTTGATTGCGATCCCTCTGAGACGTTTGGTACGTATTATATCTATCTGGATGACCTCCGTGCCGTTACCGACCTCTTCTCTGAGGATAGCCGTGATTCTGACGACATGGCTGACGCCTGGTAAAAATTTCGTTCGTATAAAAGACCGCCGCCTTAAGGCGGTCTTTTTTTCATGGGTTTAGCATGCAGCGTTAAGGAAGTGTCAACTTTTAGCTATACCACCATACCGATAATATGGGTATGGTTAGGATGCAAGATACCCTACAGCAAAAAATAAGATCACAGCCATATCCTGAACTGTTGAACTATGGTTTGTTTATCACTTCGTTAAAATTAAAATCTGAATCAAACCTTCTCTTAAAAGCTGAAAATCTGGCTAAACCAAAATCCAGTCTCCTTGCTAGAGCTAAACAACAGACACAAGAACAGCAATCTGTTCAGGGATTACTGGCGAGAGCTGAACATGGGAGAATAAACCATCCATTTACGCAAGCTGTTGCGACGCAGCAAGTAATAAAGCCGCAGACAACGTCTACGCCGACCATCGCCACAGATCAGACAATAAAGACTGTTCAGCAGGAGAAACCCACAGAATCGCTTCTGACAGTCAGATTCCCCATTGCTATGAAACTGATAGCGATTATAAGTATCTTCATGCTCATCTCCATGGGGGGTATCACAGCGCTGGCATCGTATCTATTAAGCGATGATGTGCGCCTCACTGCTGAAGATAGCAACTATAGCATCAACCGTAAGCTTGCAACAGTAACGGAAACTACACTGAATACGATTTATTCAAAAGCTCTGGTATTGCTCAACAGTCTGGCCTTTATACCAGATCAATCGACGGAAGCGCTGGCATACTTCTTTGAGCAGAACCCAGACATCACCGGTATCGCGGTTTCTTTTAACGAAACCGCTCTGCTGTCCGCTGAACAGTTGTCCAGCAATCCACTTTTTTTCCTTAATAAACAGAAAGAGCTGGATACTGCGTTGCTGAGAGCCTGGCTTGCCGCACAGAATGAGGCAATGGAACGGGCCATGGCTGGAGAAATCCTCACCTTGAACGCGATTCCGGTGCTGGATACCTCAGACGTGGCGATGTTCTTTCCGTGGGGGGAGAATGCGGCAGTTATCTTCTTTTCTACTAAGGGTCTGATTGAAGGCGTCGAGACCAATCAGTCCTTCCTGATAAACGAAGTGGGCGATATTCTTGTTCACTCTGAGCCGAGCATAGTAGGCAAGAACTGGGGAAATGATCCCTTTGTGCAAACCGCGCTGGAAAGTGAGACGCGCTCTCTTCAAACCGTCTATGTGGGTGAACAAAATGCCGAATATCTGGGCGCTTTTCAGCGCCTGTCAATCGGTGGTGTTACGGTCATCACCACGATCCCTCTCGCGGTGGTACTGCGCAGCATCACCACCGTTACCTGGCGGAACATTTTTCTGACCGCCGGAATACTCGTGCTTTCCATAGTCTTTATCTTGCTTTTTTCCCGAACCCTCAGTAAACCTTTAACAGCACTCACCCAGGCCGCCAGACAGATTGAGAATGGTACTTATCACGTTTCCATAAAAAACAAAAACCGTGATGAAATCGGAATATTAAGTGAAAGTTTTATCAGCATGGGTCATGGGCTTGAGAACTTTGAGCGCTTTACCAATAAGGTGTTGGCACGGCTCGCCCAGACCGGCAAGCTCGCTACTGGCGGAACCGATAAATCTGCCACTATCTTCTTTTCGGACATTCGCGGCTTCACCGCCATAAGCGAAAAACTCAAGGCTACGGAAGTGATTGAGTTTCTTAACGATTATATGCAGCGCATGGTAAAGTGCGTACTCATGACCAACGGAATTATCGACAAGTTTATCGGAGACGCGGTTATGGCGCACTGGGGCGCGATTGAAACAAGCGGCTCGCCAGAGGAGGACGCGCTCAACTGCGTGAAGGCCGCGCTTATGATGAGGGCAGCGCTCCGCGCCTTTAATCGTGGGCGTGGCACGGAAAAGAAGCCGATCATCAAGATTGGTTGCGGCATTAACAGCGGAAATGTAGTGGCCGGACAGATCGGCTCCGAGGAACGCATGGAGTATACTATTATTGGGGATGCGGTGAGCTTCGCGGATCGCGCTGAAACACTGAACAAGCCTTTTGGCACGGATATCATGATTACCGAACATACCTGGAAGCTCTGTGGTTATTACCTCATTACTGAGGAGATGCCGTCTGTTACTGAGGGCGGGAAGAAGGTACGTATGTTCGCAGTGGTGAACATACGCGACGCTGAAGACGCTAAGGAGATGCTGAGACAGCTTGCCGAGATACCTAAAAACGACATCAGGCTTTGTCGGCAATGTATTGGCCCCATGGGGCCGAAGACTGTGGCTGAACTGAGAACATTGTTGGATATTCCTACGCCAGACTTGAGCGCGGCCAATGTCGATGAGGAGGAGAAGAAATATAAAGTTCAAGCAAAGCCTGAAGGAACAAAGTAATGAAAGTGAAGGTACAACAGAAAAAGCGGCGTGACGGCCTACGGCGTAAGGTAGTTGTCGATGTGTTTGTGGTGATTTTTTGTCTTTCCGGCGCTACAAGTGGGATATATCTTTTCTGGCAGGACCTTAACCGCTCTCTCGTTAAGCAGTCAGAAGCGCCGGTAGGAACCATCACCTTCAAGCGTAACATAGCTCAGCGCCGCTTTCAGGACCGGCTGATTTGGTCCCAGCTTCAACGTGACTCGCCAATTTATAATGGCGACATTATTCGTACCGCAGAGCTTTCCGACACCAGTATCACCTTTCTCGATGGAAATACCATAGACCTGTCGGAAGCTTCGCTCATTCAGATTTTCTATGATAAAGATGGGGCGCGTGTTGAATTGTCCGGCGGCACGGTTAATGTAAACGCCACAACACACGGGATAACCCTTGTCTCTGGTGGAACCGAGTTAAAGCTTACCGAGGGAAGCAAGATCAGCGCGGGTGCTTCAGACTCCGGGGAAGGTCTGAACCTCCAAGTAATAGAAGGAAATGCAGCCATCAGCACGGAGGAAGGAACCGAGCAGATAGAAAGCGGAAGCGCACTCACCGTGCGGAACGATGGGAGTACCTCACGGAATGCGCAGGTCGTGGTTTCCTTTCCACCACCCAATCAGCGGATGATTAGTTTTTCTGGTGAAACTGTACCGATAGATTTTACCTGGAACACGGCTAATTTTTCCGAGAATGAGCATACGCGCATTGAGATTGCCACTGACCGGAATTTTACCCAGATTGTTACGGCCAACGATACTAACGCCACAGCCGCGACCATTAATCTTCCTGCCGGAACCTACTTCTGGCGGGCCTATGCCACTGAGTCCAGCGCCAAGTCTGAGGCGCCTCCACCCAATGCTTCCAGCGGAAGGCTGACCATTCTGCATACTGATCCACCAGTCTTGCGTTCCCCTTTGGATGAGGCTGTGTACTCCTACCGTGTGAATTCCCCTACAATACGCTTCCAGTGGTCTACTGTCGAAGGCGCTGGTGACGTAGACATACAGTACCGTCTCGAAATCGCGGATAACCCCCAAATGACAAACCCGCAACTCAGAACAGCGGTATCGTCTGTATCGTTCTCGTACACCGGCCTTGATGATGGCATCTGGTACTGGCGGGTAACGCCGATCTTCCCCACCGACTACCAAGGGAGCCCAGACCCATCCAAAGCTGCGTCCTTTGTGATTCGCCGTGCCACCACGCTTAGCACTCCCGGTCTTCTGGCTCCGGCGTCGGGAAGTGTGGTTAACAGCGCTGCTGATGGACGGGGCATTTATTTTTCATGGAAAAAAGAAAACGACGCAGCTTTATACACCTTACAGCTTGCCCGCGATATGGAATTCCGCAATCCCGTGTTTTCCCATACTCTGACGGAAACCGTGTATACGTGGAACCCAAGTGAAATTTCGGCTGAACCTGGTCGTTATTACTGGCGGGTTTCGTACACTGATACTGAGGGGGCGCTATCGCCCCTGTCCGAGTCTTACTTCTTCACTGCCATCAGTGGTACGCCAACTCACGAGATTGTATTTCCGCCGGATAATTACACGATCTCAGAAGAGACGCTGTCCTCCCTCCGCTTTGCATGGAGAACCAATCTGCCCTTCAGCAGCCGTTTCCAGATCGCCACCTCATCTGACTTTTCCCGTCTCCTTATGGATGAATCAATAAGCGCGACCACCAATGAGCGTGCGTTTCAGGGCGTATTTCTGGCTGATGGAATCTATTACTGGCGTATCTCCACATCCAACGCCACAGGGGATACGGCTATGCAAACGCCGGTACAACGCCTGACTGTCGCGCCGCCGCTCCCTGAGCCACAAATCCTAGAACCCCAGGGACGAATCGTACCAGAGTCAAACGACGCGCTAATATTCCGCTGGAACCCAGTGGCAGACGCCGAACTATATGAGTTTTCTCTCTATGAGGGAAGCAGTCTTGGACTGGGCGCTCCCCGCCTTGTGTATCAAAACCAGAACGTGAGACAGACCTTTCTCGCTCTGCCCCAGTCCACAGTGCGGGAAGGCGCCTATTTCTGGACTGTTAGCGCCATTACTGAGGAAAGCACACGCTCAAGCCGCCGGGCGAGCAAGGCAGCTCTTGGGCAGTTCCAGCTCAGTGTGCTTCAGCGGATTCTGCTGGAATATCCACCGGCAAATTACGCCTTCACAGGGCTTGAGGCACTGCGTCAGCCCGGCATGATCCGCTGGAGTTCCTCGGAAATCATGGGAACTTCCCGCCTCATTATTTCCCGCAACCCTAATCTTAGCGGCGAAACAGCACTTGAGATTGTAAGCCCAGCTAAAACAGTAAACCTCCCCGCACTCGCCGAAGGCACATACTACTGGACGATTCAGGCCGCAACGCCCGAAGGCATTGACATCAGCGCCGCGCCCCAAACCTTCCGCGTACTTCCTCTCTCGATTACACACGTCAGTCTTGACTTTCCCCAGACCGGTTACACCTACACTGGTGTTGACGCCCTCCGTCGACCCGGCACAGCGCAATGGAGTTCTGAGGAACGGATAGGCGCCTCACGCTTCATTCTCTCCCGCAACCCCGAACTCAGCGGTACGCCAGTGCTTGAGCTGAGTAATCCGGGCAGATCGATCTCTCTGCCTCAGCTTAGTGAAGGCACATATTACTGGACGATTCAGGCCACAACGCCCGAAGGCATTGACATCAGCGCAATAAGCCCCCAGACCTTCCGCGTACTCCCAATATCAGCAACACCAATTACTCTGGACACGCCGGTAACAGGCTATAGCTATACCGGAGTGGATGCGCTGCGCCGCCCCGGTACGCTGCGCTGGAGTTCCACCGAAACTATAGGCGATTCACACTTCATTCTCTCCCGCAACCCCGAGTTCAGCGGCGATCCGGTGCTTGAGTTGAGTAATCCAGGTAAAACAATCACTCTGCCTCAGCTTAGTGAAGGCACGTACTACTGGACGATTCAGGCCACAACGCCCGAAGGCATTGACATCAGCGCCAGCCCTCGCAGCTTCCGCGTTCTTCCGGTATCGGTATCACAGGTTAGTCTGGATTCACCGGCAGCGGGTCATAGCTATACCGGACTGGATGCGCTGCGCCGCCCCGGTACGCTGCGCTGGAGTTCCACCGAAATGGTGGGCGATTCGCGCTTTATCCTTTCCCGTAACCCTGAGTTCAGCGGCGATCCAGTGCTTGAGTTGGGTAATCCGGGCAGGACGATTAGCTTACCCATCCTCACTGAAGGTACGTACTACTGGACGATTCAGGCTACAACGCCTGAAGGTATTGACATCAGCGCCAGCTCCCGCAGCTTCCGCGTACTTGCGGTAGACATACCCCGTGTCAGCCTTGATTCACCGGCAGCGGGTCATAGCTATACCGGACTGGATGCGCTGCGCCGCCCCGGTACAATACGCTGGAGTTCCTCAGAAATCATGAGTAACTCGCGCTTTGTCCTTTCCCGTAACCCCGATCTTAGCGGCGAGCCGGTGTATGAACAAGTGAATCCGAGCCGCGTCATTCTTTTGCCCATACTCGCCGAAGGCACGTACTACTGGACGGTTCAGGCGGAAACGCTTGAAGGCATTGACATCAGTGCCGCCCCCCGCAGCTTCCGTGTACTTGCGATAGAAGCGCCGAGGGTCAGCCTTGATTCACCAGCAGCGGATTACAGCTATACCGGACTGGATGCGCTACGCCGCCCCGGTACGCTGCGCTGGAGTTCCGCCGAAAGCGTGGGCAACTCCCGTTTCATCCTTTCCCGTAACGCTGAGTTCAGCGAACCAGTGTATGAACTAGTAAACCCGAACAGAACGATCACTCTGCCCGCACTGACTGAGGGCGTTTACTACTGGACGATTCAGGCGGAAACGCCCGAAGGTATTGACATTAGCGCCGCCCCCCGCAGCTTCCGCGTCCTTCCATCTGAACTTGCAAGGGTCAGACTTGAAACGCCGGCAGAAACCCCGCACTTTACAGTGACGGAAATCGCACGGCGGCTTGCCACGCTCCGCTGGTCATCAACGGAACTAGTACGCAATTCCCGTTTTATTCTTTCCCGTAACGCCGATCCCTTGAACAGCGAGGTTCTTATAAACAGTGCAAATCCAGAAACCACACTCATTTTGCCCCGCCTGGACCCCGGTGTTTACTACTGGACGATTCAGGCGGAAACGCCCGAAGGCATTGACATTAGCGCGGAAACCGTGGGGACCTTCGAGGTACTAGAAGCTCCCCGTATAACGCTGGAAGCGCCAGCTGATGCATTCGCCTACAACGGCCTTGACGTGCTTAGACAGTCCAATATGCTCCGCTGGGGTTCCAGCGAACCGGTTGGCGCATCACGACTCATCATCTCCCGCACACCGGATATTACGCGAGGCGAAATCGTGCTATACTTGATTAACCCACCCAGAACCGTCTCCCTGCCTAAACTTACGCCGGGCGTCTATTACTGGACGATTCAGGCGGAAACACCCGAAGGTATTGATATTAGCGCGGAACGGACATTCAGTTTTCGTGTGCTTACGATTCCACTCCTTGAGCCGCCGCGTGTGATCAATCCCCTCAACGGCGCCATTATCGACCTCGCCATGATACAGCGCGACAAGAGCGTTACCTTTACCTGGGAAGCGTCCCCAGAAGCAAATGCCTATATCTTCACCCTTGCATCGGCAAGTAATCCACAAGGCGCACTTGTCCGCAGTGAAGCGCTTTCACGAACTGCTTACACTATTACGAACCTGTCTCTGCTTGATTCCGGCGACTTTATCTGGCGTGTAGAACCAGTGAGCATTGCCAACGACGGTTCAATCGAACAACGGGGCCAGACCAGTGAAGCCCGATTTACCATTGATGTTCCGCCGCTCTCCAAGCCTAGTCTTGGGGTCTCTGGTTCTTTGTATGGGAATTAAAAATCAGCGTGAAATCAACAAATGTACGGCTTCAGCCGCGCATCTGGCCAAGCGGCTTCTACCAGATTCGCGCCGTAAAGCCTTCGGGCATATCCGCTATGAGCACAGACTCCCCCGACTGCTCCAGCGCATACAGACCCCGCCGCTGCGCATAAAGCCTCACGCTTGTAGATACCGTCCCACCAGCCACCGCGCCCACCAGCCGCCGCTTGTCCCCACGCCTGTCCATATAGCCGCGTATCAGCTCTAGCCGCTCTATATGCTCGTCCACGTCTTCCTTCTTCAAATGCGTCTTCACTTCCACGGACATCGCGTACTCCCCATTCTCAAGGAATATATCCGTCTCCGCTATGACGCGCTTGTTCTCCATGAACACGGCGTTGCTGCCTTTGGTAAACTCATAGCCCAGCGCGTCGAACTTGTCCCAAAGCTGCGCGGAGAACATCTGCTCGATCAGCTTGCCAAGCGAGTTGTTCAGTCCACCGATGTTCTTTGCCAGCGCCTTGATCTCTTTGTC
>JAISAE010000050.1 GCA_031266875.1 Treponema sp. | reverse complement strand
CACCACCTCCAAACCCCCCCTAAAATATTTACCCCCCCTTTCCGGGGGGCGGGGGGCCCCCCCCCCCCTAGATTAATTCTACATAAACATAAAATCTTCTCTGCGTGTCTATCACTCATCCTCTATTCTCCTTAACGCGCCGCGCACGGCGACGCTCAAACTTTCACTACGTGGTTCATACTGCATAGCATATATTTTTTTTCACAGAAGCAATAAAACAATATATATCCCTTGCCTACTGTTTTGTCAAGTAAAACACAAAAATACTATACATTTGTCAGATACGCATCGCCATAGCGCTGTATCAGCGCCTCGCTAGCGCCGGCGAGCCGGCTGGCGTCAACAAGACCACGACCGGGCAGGCACTTCAGCGCCGCCTCCACAACAGCCCAGCGGGAGCCGCCAATGACAAAAGGCAGGCGGGCAATGTCAGGATAAGAAAGCGCCAGGTTGACCAGCGTCCGCATGGCAAGGGGCGCGTCAGGCAGCTCCTTATCAAGGCGGAGCGCGATATACGACGCGCCAGTTTCAGCCGCTGAACACAGCAGTTCTACAGCCTCATCGTAATCACCCGCAGCGGCCAGCGTTTCAACACCGTTATCGTAGGCCACTTGCTCAGGCAGGGAACCTAGTTCAAGGCCAGAGAGCGACGGCAACACGGGGCTCGGTTTCGGTAAGGCTCTAGGGCGATAGCGCACGGCCTTTTCCGCAATGGCAACAATGTGTTCCGGCGTGGAACCACAACAGCCGCCCACAATGTTCACCAGACCCTCGCTCATAAAGCCTGCCACCGCCTCAGCCATGATCACCGGCGTTTCACCGTAATCGCCAGCCTGATCGGGCATACCAGCATTGGGGTACGCGATGACCATACACGGAACAGCGGCCAGTTGCCGCAGATAAGGCAGCATCGCTGCCGCGCCAAAAGAACAGTTCATGCCGATTGCTATGGGGTCAACGTGGGACACTGCCACATAAAACGCCGCCAGCGTCTGACCAGAAAGAATACGTCCGCCATGAGCAACGCTTGCTGAAACTATCACGGGTATATCAATACCGCGCTCGTCGCGGAGTCGGCCAATCGCGTAGAGCGCGGCTTTGGCATTAACGCTGTCGATCACGGTTTCAACGAGGAGCAGGTCCGCGCCGCCATCCAGCAGGCCGCGTGCGTTGTCGTAATAGGCCGCCGATAGCTCGTCCCAAGTAACGGCGCGTTGGGCGGGATCAGTGAAGTCTGAGGGAATACCAGCGCACTTTGCCGTTGGCCCCATACTTCCAGCCACAAAACGCGGCTTCTCCGGCGCTGACCATGCGTCCGCCGCCTTTCGAGCAAGAGACGCCGCCGCTACACTGATCTCATAAGCGCAATCGGCAACGCCAAAACCACCAAGGGACACCGCAGTTGCGTTAAAACTACACGTCTCAATGATGTCCGCGCCAGCTTTAAGATACGCTTCGTGAATGTCTGACACCAGCGCCGGCTTACTCAGACAGAGAACATCGTTACAACCCAGAAGTTTGCCAGCATGAGCGGCAAAACGCTCGCCCCGGAACTCAGCCTCGGTAAGCCCATGGCGCTGAACCATGGAACCCATTGCCCCGTCAAGGATAAGGATTCGCTGTGAGGCAAGGTCGATTAACTGTTTGCGAATAGTCATAGCTAAAATTATAGTACGCGAGCTTCCGCGTGTCTATATCCACGTGTTGTGGAAATGGGAATACAGCGCGACGGAGGAATGCCTATGATTGCCTTGAACTGCCGGTAAAAATGAAATATATCACGGTACCCGCAATGCTCCGCCACTTCAGCCACGCGGTACGCGCCGCTCCTCAGCATGTTCTCGGCGTTACGGACGCGAGTCTTCGCTACATAACGGCTCACGCTCATACCAGTCTCGCGTTTGAACAACGCGCCGAAGTACGCCGCGTTAAGATTCACCTGTTCAGCCAGCTTTTTAACCGTCAGGCGTTCAGTAAAGTGCTGAGTAATATACCGAATCGCCGTCTTGATCCGGCAATCACCAACCGTCGAGTCAATCTTATACACGGTTAATTCAAAAAACCGGTGCAGGATTAACAGTAATAGCCCCTGACTCTTGATGGTATAACCCAGTTGCTGATCGAACCACGTATACACGAGTTCCTGAAATAGCTTAACAATGTCGTCCCGAACACCAACCTGGCTCACATCAGGAAACGGCGGGTACACTGATTCGCCGCGCCGGTTTATCGCCAGAAAGTTGACCGAGAAACAGCGCATGAGCCGTCCCGGATAGGTGCGGGCTTCTTTCCGCGTACCTTCGCGCAGACAGACAAGGTCGCCCGCGCTCACCTCGTGGTGAACGCCGTCAATCGTATAGCGGGCAGCGCCATCAATGAGGTAGGTCATGTCATAACAAGAGGACTTATGAGGCTTCAAACGCCACTCTGGGGTACACTCACGAAACACACAATACTGAATCTCCGGCAGAAAAGGCGCTTCTTCGCCAGCCATGTTCGCTCCTTATATAAAGTTTATACCTAATTTTCATAGTTTGTATATTGCAAGAAAAGCCGCGTCAAAGGAACCTTTCGCCTCACCTGCCTTGAGCGATACTCTGGGCCGTGTTCCGGTATGGCGAAGCTATCGACCGTGCGGGCAACCAATCGGGCATATTGCCCAGTATTCAGCAACACCGGCGCGGTAATACCGTTTAGCCTTTCGCGCCAGCTCGCGCACGCCGGCGCTTGGTAAAAGAATCTCCCCGATGAATCTGGCAGCACTGTGGTAGCAGTCTCATTGTCAACACGTTAAGAAAGTGAAACGCCAATCCCCTTCATTACTCTGCTCCCAACCCAATCCGCTTTATCACAAACAACATTTATATATGTTCTGAGGCGGAGCACGTTTGTTCTGAGCCGCAACAGTGTTGTTGTGAGGCGCAACAGTGTTGTTATGAGCCACAACAGTGTTGTTGTGAGCCACAACAGTACTGTTGTGAGCCGCGACAGTGTTGTTGTGAGCCGCGACAGTGTTGTTGTGAGCCACAACAGTGTTGTTGTGAGGCGCAACAGTGTTGTTGTGAGGCGGAGCACGTTTGTTCTGAGGCAGCAGGGCGTCAAAGTCATCCTGGGTATAGCCGTCGTAATGTCCTTGAACCGCTCCACCATAAGGCGGGTCAAGGTAGAAAAAAGTGTCCTCCGTGTCCTGGCTCCGAATAGCCCGCAAGGTGTCGCGGCGCTCGATCTGAGTGTGCTGGAGGCGGATCGTGTAGTCAACGGTGAACGCGGCCCGCTTGCTATCCAGAGCTTTGCTTGTCTTTCCGGTCAGGTCGTACTCGAAGCCGTTATTCAGCGTATTGCCGTAACACGTGTTCTGAGGCGGAGCGCGTGTGTTCTGAGCTGGAGCAGAGGAATTTGCCAGCATCCAGAGCGCCCACGCCCGCTTTACGCGGTCGAACAGGTCAGGATTTTCGTTGATGACCCTGACATGGCGGGCAATACCTGTCCCCGCTATGAAGGGTAATAGCGACCTCTTTTTCGAGGGCCGTAAAATCCCTCCGCGACACCTCGTAAAAAGTGATCAATTCCCCGTTGGTGTCGTTGACGATCTCGACCTTAGACGGTTCTTTGGCGAAACATATCGCGGCCCCTCCTCAAAAGGCTCGCGGTATACCCTGTGGGACGGTATCAGCCCCACAATGATTGTGGCGAGCCACTGTTTCCCACTCGTCAGGCTACCACACGGGTCGCCGCGCCCCCCGCGCCAAGGGCGAGAACGCCTGCCACGATAGCCGCTGTCCGCCAGACATGGACACTGCGGTCAAGGCGGGCGCTGGACGCCCGCTCCCGTGCTAGGGACGCTTCCAGCGTCGCCGCGTCCTCCATCGCCCAGGACAAGGAGTGTTCGGATGCGCTCAATCGCTCCCCCAGTTGTTCTGTCCAGACCCTCAAGCTCATGGCCCGCTCAGGACGTGTACTTTGACGCCTCCGCCGGTCCCGGCGATGGAAACGGCGCGGCGGTTAGTGGAACGCCAATCCTGTCTAATACCGTCTCAAAATTCTCTGAAAATCCCGACACCGCCGCGAGCCTTGATCTGGATTACGCCTATATAGCGGGCGTGGCCGGATGGTAGGGAGCCACCTTGTCCGCTGGGTATAACGGCCTTGCCGCCGCTACCCGTCAGCGAATGGCTCAGGCGCTTATCGCCCCCGCGCTGGTCTCCACCGATACCATTTTGTACGAGACCTCATTGACGAGAATAGCAAACTTAGAAACCTTCAACGACCAGATCGGCCAGTGGCTGCAGAGGGGTGATGTAGGCATAAGCTATTCCCAAGCCTCCGAGAAATCACCTGTAGCGAAAAGTTCAGCAAGACCGGTTATCTGTTTCAGGCGCAGAACCTCATCCGGGCCCATACCAAGTTCTTTCCCAATTTTTTCATCGCTCCAGTTGTTCCGTGCGAGATCAACTACGGTGTTTGCCATCGCCTTAACCTGATGCGTCCCCCGCGCCCTGTTGTGCCGGATTGTGGCGGCAATCCTATCGGGCTTTTCCTCCCGGTCCGTATTGATTACAGTGATTGGTAGATAGCCTTTAACCCGCGCCTTGATGTCTTTGTATTCTTTGCCGCAACGATTCCGATGGAATCCGTCCACGACGGTATATCTCCCATTTTCAGGGAAAGTTACGATGGGCTGGGTATATCCGTCCTTGATAATGGATGTATGGAGCAACTTCATTTCGGGTGGCGCTACGACGTTTGGGTTATAGTCATTTGCCTCCACTCGATCAGACTCCACCCATAGCACACAGTCTGTCGGCTCGTCTTTCATCGGACTTACTGCGTGGAGCTTCTGCTTGATGTCGTTCAGGGCGGCGATCCGTTCTTTTTCAGGGAGCGCCTCCAGCCACGCTAAAATATCTTCCAAAGCTGTCTCCGGTTTCTCATTACTTTGAGATACCTCTCGTAGTTTTCCGTTTTTGTCGGACTGAACGAAAGGCTCCGACACCAATAATCGTTTCTTAGAATTACTTTGCATATTCTTCTCCATGATGGTTTGTTGTCTTTTTGTCCGCAATCACCTTCCTGGGTATCAGGTATGTCCTGGGGATAATCACGCTCTTTATACCAATGCAGGTACATAGCGATTTTGTTAGAGTAATGCTCGGACGTTTTTTCAGGCATTGATGCAAGTAGGATTTCGGCAAACTGCCGCCACGTTCTACCTTCCGGTTTTTCTATGCGTATGCCGCCGAGCACACCCTTCATTCCCGCATAGATCGACCCCATATTCGCGCCATTGACACGGGCGACAAGTTTACTCCAAGTATCTGGCTCTATTACCGAGTAGAGCCGCAACCCCCGTCGCTGCTCGCTGCCAAAAGGCTCGTCAACGCGCATATTGTGGAGTGGTATTCCAGCTTGATGCATCAGGTCATACAATCTATTGTATGGTTTGTTGTACTTGCCAAAGTACCTCCAGTCGTCTTCTGCTTTCCAGTCATATATTGGATAGACATTGTAAATTCCGTTCCCAGACCATGTGGTGAAAATTTTGCTCTCAAACATGGATTTTTTTCCAGACGCGCCGCGCATGATTGTACGGTAACGGTTCAATGATTCACTGGTACGGATACCGACCAGTATAGCGGTCAAATCATTCCCTCCATACCACGCTCCAAATGCCGGCACGAATTCCTCAAAGGTCATAGCATGGGCATAAAATGGAAAATATGATTCATCGCTGATAGCCCATTCAGGTATCTCCCTGACCCATATATCCCGCTTTTCCGGGTCCCAGCATATCCACTCCGGCTCAAACTGGGATACAGAATTGACGGTACGAATAGGTAAAGCAACCCAATAAGGCTCAATAAGATCAGCGTATTCGTCGAACATTGCCTTTACATGGTCAATAGTCAGCGTAAACTGGGCTTCCCAATCCAGGAAGAACAGCGCGAACTTCTGTCCGCGGCGGCGGGCTTCCTCGGCCACAAGATGAAGCATGGCCGTTGAGTCTTTCCCCCCAGAGAAAGACACGCATACTTTACGGAATGTGTCGAATGTCCATGCGATACGTTGCCTGGCGGCAGTGAGTACATCAATTCCGAGATAACGTTTATCCATTTTATGCCTCCATATTATCTATCCATACCTTTACATTGATCGAGATCGAGCCGCTTGACCTCCCAGTCTTCAACCGTGCAAAAATAGCGGTCTTTTCCATCTTTTACCTCATATAATCTACCTTCATCCAGTAAATAGACCGCGTAAATTCCACGAGAGCCTTTGCTGTTTGCCCCGGAGTAATCCTTTTTGAAGGATAGAAACGTTCTAGCAAAGGTATATCTTGTGTCTCTTCTGGTTATCCCCGCAACCCATGCGTGGGAAGCGAATCTCCCAAAGTAGCACGCCCCAATCCTTGGCAGATAGTGTCTGCCAAGTGGGTATAATATCTTATCGCATAACGTACATTATTATCCCGCAATTCCAGTTTCAACATAACTTTCATTTTCTTACTCCTAAGAGTTCGATTTCACCCTTTCCGTACGGGCAGGTTTAGCTTCTTTGGCTAGTATGAGTATACTAAGTTTTTCTCTATTCCTACTTTGCGTGCAATGTTACAACAGGATACAAAGGCGCAGTTGCGGACATTGACCGGTATCCTTGACCTATGCCGAAAACAGACAGAAATTCTGGAAACGGTTCGCAGTCTGGTCTATCCCTATATTCTTTCATCTTGGGGATAGCAGGAGGGATGGCGGCCAGTCTCCTTAGTCGTCTAAGAAAAATATTTCTGCTTGTTGATGATGTGGCCATGAGTCTGGCTGAGATCTGTTCGATCTTGCGGGATAGCTATGAGGCCTGTGTCTCCAAAAATCGTGTGGCTATAAAATTAAAATTGAGCGTAGAGGAACTCCTCAAATGATTTGCCGTGCTGAAAGAATGTGGTAAAAGTGTCCGTGAACTATGTCTGAACATAAAAAAGGCGCCGACAGACTCGTGTCCTGCCGACGTCTCTCCTCCTGCTTGAGGAACCGTGTGGTTCCTACATGTCCTATTACCAGTTGTTTCCGCCGCTATATCCGCCGTTTGAACCGCTACGACGGGGTGGTTTATCCATAGCCTCGTTTACGCGGATCTGGCGTCCATCAAGATCGTTGCCATTTGTGCCCGCGATAGCAGCGCCTGCCTCCTCATCTGTTCCCATTTCAACAAACCCAAATCCCTTTGAGTTACCAGATTCACGATCAAAAATGATCTTAGCGGAGGCAACACTACCATACTGCGAAAAGAGATTACGCAGACTATCTTCAGTCGTGTTGTACGAGAGATTACCGACATACAGTTTCTTAGCCATTGAACAAAATCCTTCTCCCGGATCACGCGCCGGGCGCGCGAAAAATTCATACCCCTCACATAGGGCAATATAACAGTATATTATTTTGAAAAATCTGTCAAGACCTTTTTTCATCGCTAAATAGCGCTTTAATCGCGGCCTTTATGTCGCCAACCGCTTTGTCCGGCATGTCAAGGCTTTCGGACTGAGGACCGAGAAACGTATCAAAGCCCAAGTTTGTGCTGGCTTTGATACGCCCCGCGATCCGCTGTACTGGCCTCACCTCGCCGGTCAGGGACAGTTCACCGGCTATGGCTACCCTCGCCGGTATCGGCAGGCCGGTTCGTGCCGAGTAGAGAGCGCAGGCCAGGGCCAGCTCTACGCCTACTTCGGTGATTCTGATGCCGCCAGCCATGTTGACGTAGAGGTCCTGGTCAGAAAGCCGCAAGTTAAGGTGCTTTTCCAGCGTCGCCGCCACCCGCGACACCCGCGCCGAGTCAAGCCGGTCGGAAAACACGCGACTCATGGCGCCTTTGGCCGGAACCGTAAGCGCCTGTATCTCCACAAGCAGTGGCCGCGTCCCTTCAAGCACCGCAGCCGTGGCGACTCCGGGGGGCAGTTCCCCTTCCCGGCGCACCAGAAAGAGGAGCGACGGGTCTTCAACTACGCTCAAGCCCTGTTCTCCCATGGTAAAAATACCGATTTCGTCCACTGAACCAAAACGATTTTTAGTTGCCCGCAGAAAACGGCAGTCCCCGTCGCTCTGCTCAAAGTAGATAACCGTGTCTACCATGTGTTCCAGAGTCTTTGGACCGGAGATGACGCCATCTTTGGTAACGTGGGCTACAAGAAAAAGCGCGGCGTCGTGTTCTTTCACCCAGGATATCAGCGAATAGGAGCAGTACTTCATCTGGTTCACCGTACCCGGGGTGAGGCCGGCCTCATCAGAGTGCAGGGTCTGGACTGAATCAGCCACGATGATGACCGGCTTTACCGTATCCATGATTATCTCAATATCCTCAAGCCTACCGGTACAGCATAACTCGATCCGCTCGCCCTTAATGCCAAGCCGATCTGCCCGCATACGTACTTGACCAGCAGATTCCTCAGCGGAAATGTAAAGTACACGACCATTGGTTTCCGCTGAAGCTACGGACTGGAGTAAGAGCGTTGATTTCCCAATCCCCGGCTCACCGCCAATCAGTATTGCGGAGCGTTTCATAATGCCGCCGCCAAGTACGCGATCAAACTCGTCAATCCCGCTTGAGATACGACTCCCCGCATCCGCATCAATGGAAGAAAGAGGGAGCGAGGTTGCAGGAACCCGTTGCAGTTCCGCAAGCCGCCCACTGCCCTGTCCCGCTGTCGAGGTTTCAACGAAGGTATTCCACTCGCCGCAGTCCGGGCAACGGCCAAGCCACTTTGATTCCTCATGGCCACAGGTAGAACATTTATAGACAAGCGCCTTTTGTTTCTTCATATATTCAGTAATTTTCCCCGTATCTTGTTCACTTGCTCATACTCCCGTATAATACCTCTATCATAAAAGTATGTCATCGCTGAATGGTGCGAGGGGAAAGAATGAATATAAACACGTTTCTGGACAATAGCTTTCTGGGTAACGAGTTACGGCAGTGGCTATTTGCGCTCTGCTTTATTGTGGGCGGCTTTATCGCGGGTAAAATAGTACCGTTGGTGTTCAGGCATATCAGCCGGAAAACCGTGTTTGAGTTTGATGATATTCTTTTTTCAAAGATCAATAACCCGCTCAACCTCATCGTAACCATTGCCGGTATCAAGCTGGGGTTTGATCTTCTCGTGTTGAGCGAGACCGCGCACCTGTGGCTTGATCGCTCGCTTTCAATCCTGATCATCGTAGCTTTGACGTGGACGGTGAGCGGGGTGCTTGACGCGCTCCTTGTTCGCTATATGCCGTCCGGGCCGCTCGATCCCGCGTCCCAGTCAACGACCGATATAAAGCCATTGGCCAGAAAACTGTGCAGCGTGGTCATGTGGATCATCGCCTTTGTGCTGATCCTGCGAACTCTGGATTATGACGTGAGCGCGTTACTGGCTGGTCTTGGCTTGGGGGGCGCGGCCCTTGCGCTGGCCTCCAAAGACACACTGGCAAACTGCTTTGGCTCGATCACGGTGTTTGTGGATCGCCCATTCCGTATCAATGACCGTATCAAGATCATGGGTTACGATGGCTTTATTACCGAGATGAGTTTGCGGACCAGCCGTTTGCGGACCATGGAAAACCGCACGGTGATCATTCCAAACAGCGTCTTTTCAGCGACCCCTATTGAAAACATCAGCGCCGACCCGAACACGGTGAACCAGTCCATCGTGGTTAAGACGGCTAATGGCCGCGACAAAATACAGACGGCTATCGCGCTTTTGCTGGAAATAGGCACAGGCACGGAAGGCTGTACTGGCGCACCCGCAGCCTTGCTGGTGAGCATCAACGGGAGTGCCTGTCAGATCACCTTTACCTTCTATGTGTCTGAGGGCGCAGACTATATCGGTACACTGAACCGCGTCAACATGGCGATACTGAGCCGTTTTGAGGAGGCGGGAATCGCGCTTGTGTAACAAACACAAGTTCTCCAGCGAACCTACTATATTATAGAAGGAAATGAAAGCAGGTCAGTCACATCCAATAAAACCACCGCCCCGCGACGCTGCTTATCCCGCGCCACGCACTGTTCCGCGTAATACAGCGCCTGCAAAGCCAGCCGCGCCTCCGCCGCCAAAAGTCGCCGTGCTGGTATACCATACGCTTATCGTAGCTGCGGTACTACTGGCGCTGCTGATTGCGGCAGGCACAATCTACGCGCTGGTATTCAGGAACGGCGCGGAACCGCTGTACAGCATACCTGCCATGCCAGCTACAGCCTCGCCAACGCAAGCGCCCCTCACTGAGACCCAAGTTTTTCAGTTACAGGAACATGTCTTCACAGGCGTCGGGCGTTTGCGGGCGGTCAGCGTGGACAAGCCGCCGGTAACGATAGTCGTGTCTATCGCCTTCCCGTATCAACCCGAAGACAGCGCTCTTGCAGAGGAAATCACCGCCAAAGTGCCGGAGTTCAGAAACACGGCGCTTGAATACTTCAGTACCCATAGCGCCGTTGAACTGCGGCAAAGCGGCGAGGCGGCCATCAAGACCGAACTCCTGCGCCGCTATAACAATCTGCTTCATTTGGGCAGCATCAGCGTGCTGTACTTCAATGATTTTATGTTTATTGATTAGAGCTACTCCCTGTCCACCAGCGTTACCCGCAACTGACTCTTGGTCGAGCCGCGCAGGATTTCCACCACAATGGTTTCGCCTGGTTTGTTGTCTTCCAGCGCCGCGTAGAGGTCTGCGAGGGTATTAGTAGGCCTGCCGTCAACCGAAGTGATGATGTCTCCGCCCAGGTAAATCACGTTGGAGCCATAGCGCACCGGCTCGGTTCCAGCCTTGATGCCGGCGCGTTCCGCCAGCCCGTTCTGCCGCGTCCGCGATACGAGTAGGCCACTGGAAACCGACAGCTTGGCATAGGATACCAGCGCTGGAAATATCTGAATCATGGTTGCGTCAATCATGCCGCGCCGCACTCGTCCGGTTTCGATCAGTTCAGCCACTACCCGCTTGGCTGTGTTAACCGGTACAGCAAAGCCAACACCCACTGAACCGCCGGAGGTGGAGTAGATCATCGTGTTGATACCGATCATGCGTCCCTGTGAATCAAGCAGGGGACCGCCGGAATTGCCCGGGTTAATCGAAGCGTCGGTTTGTATCATGCCCTGGATA
This sequence comes from Treponema sp., assembly GCA_031266875.1. Lineage (GTDB taxonomy): Bacteria > Spirochaetota > Spirochaetia > Treponematales > Breznakiellaceae > JAIRMT01. The sequence goes on along the minus strand of JAISAE010000050.1, from coordinate 2,476 downwards.
ATGCGGTTATTCGAGGTCTGTATAGGACGACCCAGACCAGAAACAATGCCCACGGTTAAGGTGCGTTCAAGGGCAAAGGGGTTGCCGATTGCCAGAACTTTTTGCCCCACTTTCAGGTTACCGGATTCCCCGAAAGGAATGGTGCGGAGGGTAATGCCACGCGGTGGATCAAACTTGAGTACCGCGATGTCGTTTTCCGGATCAGTGCCGATGACCGCGCCTTCGTACTGACTGCCATCCGCAAGGTTGATGAACACCTTGTAGGCGTTTTCGATTACATGGTTGTTCGTAACCACATAGCCGCGAGTGTCGATAATTGAGCCGGAACCGGAACCGCCGTCCTGGGGTACTGGCTCAAGGAACCAGTTGATCGCCACGGTTTCAGTTGTGATGTTCACCACCGCGCTGTTCAGCCGCTCATATACCGTGATGTTTTCCCGCTCACTATCAGTGTACTGGACGATATCCGCTGTATTCACGCGCAGGGCATTGTCTGGAATCATTGGCGATTCGCTTATAAGCCTGACCACATCGCCCGTTACCTCCGTCGACTGGGCATCTGTTTGCGCGTTATGCTGACGAAGGAACAGGATTCCCGCGCCTGCCATAAGCGCGATAGCGATCAACGCGCTTATCATTGAAATAAAAACAAGTTGTCCACGACTATACAGTTTCATTTTACTACTCCTATAAGCTATTTTCGGCCAAGAGCGAGTTTTTGAACTAGCTCAGACTTTAGTTTCCGATAAAAACCAGCCACTCGCTTCCGCGCCGCTGTTTCCGGGCAAACGATCCACAGTAAAGAGGTTAGCCCTGAGCGCGATATCTTTTTTGCTATTTGAATCCTCAAAACAGGAGATACGCGCTTTTGGTTTGATATCGCGCAGGACATCCGCGACTGTGTCCAGCGCGATACGGTTCTGCTCTTCCAGGTTAAAGGCGCGACAGGTAGGGCAGGAACACCAGGCAGTCTCATACCCACGGTCTGGCCAGAAATGATACACATTGATTTCAGGGTAGGTGCGAAACACCTTCTCAGCCTCCTGCCGGATGACTGCCAGAGCGTCAGAACTGGTTGGACAAAAGTTATGGGCTTGCTCCCGTTTCCCGTCGTTCATGCGAAAGAAGTCCTCATGCGACTTATAATAAGTTCGAGGCAGAAGACACGATAAGTCCCAGCCGCCCATCTCAATAGACAGAGCGTATGCTTCGGCAAGCTCAAGCAGTTTGTCGCGGCATGACGAGGGCGGCGCGGGTTTCTTCTTTTTCGTGAAAAAGAAGAAAAAAGACTCAGGTTCAGCCTTCACAAGCTTATTCCACATAAGCTGACTTCGCAGAGAAAACACGATCGCGTCAATCCGGTTACGTGCAGCCCACATAATGGTTTTTTCCCATGTTTCAGGCGTATCCTTACCCCAGAACAGCAGTCGGCGGTACATGGTATCTACGCCGGAGGGCTGATAAGCGTACTCTTCCGCGATATGATACCCGCTGTTCGATTCTGGTAGAACTTCCTCATCAGGCTTGGGCCAGCGAAAGCCCAGCGCCGCCAGAAAATCAAAAACCGCGTTACACAAGCCCCTGTCTGATTCCCCGTATAGCTCAATGCGCTCTTTACCGATACGCCAAGAGAACCCGTTTCGCTCACGCTCGCCAGCTTCCGCGCTCAACACAACAATGGGAACCGTATCATCAGGCATGGAAACATCACTGTTTTTAACCGGACAGGGCTGTTCGGCGAGACCAGTTTGCCGCCTGAGCAAGGCAATACAGCGGGACAAATCATTTCCAACTTTCTGTGCTGCCGGCATACCTGCGGGAACAAGAATTTCCCACGCTTTTGCAACATCAAAACTTCTCATGACAGGAGTATTATACGTTATCTTCCCATTAAGATACAACTTAAATCTGAAGCGCACATACACACCACCACATTCCCAGGTCGTCGGCGTCTACTGTTTCATAAGAGAGACAGATATGCTAAACCCATGCCCCGCTATGTGTCCTTGCATGTTCCAGTGCTTGAACCGCCCGGTGCAGAGTGCTTAAAATGAGGGATTCGCTATAGCTAACGCTCCATTCGCTATAGCTAACGCTCCATTCGCTATAGCCAACGACTCATTCGCTATAGCTAACGCTCCATTCGCTATAGCCAACGACTCATTCGCTATAGCTAACGCTCCATTCGCTATAGCGAATAGCCACAACAATTCTATTTCAAGGGTGTTCAGAGACGCTGATGACGCGGTGTTTTGACCCTTGCGTGTTCTTTTGCTTTATGGTATAAATATACCGCTATGAGCGACAAACGATTAAACACCAGCTACACATACCAGACCCCAGGGCAGACCTCGCCACACGCGGGTACGCGGGTACGCGGGTACGCGGGTACGCGGGTACGCGGGTACGCGGGTACGCGGGTACGCGGGTACGCGGGTACGCGGGTACGCGGGTACGCGGGTACGCGGGTACGCGG
>JAISAE010000007.1 GCA_031266875.1 Treponema sp. | reverse complement strand
GTGCAGGGTGCAGGGTGCAGGGTGCAGGGTGCAGGGTGCAGGGTGCAGGGTGCAGGGTGCAGGGTGCAGGGTGCAGGGTGCAGGGTGCAGGGTGCAGGGTGCAGGGTGCAGGGTGCAGTCTTTATATCTACTGTTTTCAAAAGCATAATACTATTTTAACCCTTTTGCTAAAAATATCAAGAGTTTTATCACCATTTTCAACAAGAATATCCGCGTAGATCGTGTACACCGGCTGATAGCTTGCAACTCGCGGGTGTCAGAGACATGGGTGTCAGACGTGTGGGTGTAATACCGTTTCCCATTGCATACGCTCCAAGCATTTGCTTGAAATGTTCGCCCATAACGTATCTAATAGGCTCTTGGAGGAACTATGATGCTATTCTCTATTGGGGTTATGCTTGAATCCTTTCGCCTTGACTACCCGGCGGCGATAAAAAAAGCAAAGGAACTGGGCGCTCAGGGGATACAGGTGTACACAACCACAGGCGATCTTGCGCCGGAAAACATGTCTGGCGCCAAACGCCGCGAATTTCTCGCAATGGTACAAGACAGTGGACTCGTTATTTCCGCGCTTTGCGGCGATCTGGGGCATGGATTCGGGGATAAGGAGCGAAACGCCAGTCTTGTTGAGCGATCCTGCCGTATTCTTGACTTGGCCAAAGACCTTGAAACCAGCGTTGTTACTACACACATCGGCGTTGTGCCGGCGGACAAGAATCATGATCGCTACAAGGTTATGGCTGAGTCATGCCGCGACTTGGCTGACTACGCGGATAAGCTGGGCGCTCACTTCGCGGTGGAGACCGGGCCTGAACGCGCCGAAACCCTCAAGGGCTTTCTCGACAGTCTCGGCTCAACCGGCGTGGCTGTGAACATGGACCCCGCCAACCTCGTTATGGTTACGGGCGATGATCCGGCGCAGGCGGTGTATACCCTGCGGGACTACATCGTACATACCCACGCCAAAGACGGGCGCAAACTACGCGACAAGCCGCCGGAAGCGATCTACGGCCTTTCCAATGACGCTGAGGGCGAAATGGGCGATGCTTTCATTGAACTCCCGCTGGGCCAGGGCGATGTGCCGTGGGACCGCTACCTCGCCGCGCTTGTTGACATCGGCTATCACGGCTTTCTGACAATTGAGCGCGAAGTGGGCGCTGAGCCGGAGCGGGACATCAGGACTGCCATCGAGTTTTTGCGGAAGCGGATATAGATTCCGCGTTTGAGCCGGGTACTGTAGCCCATGCTACCACCTGCTATGGGGCGGTAACATGGGCTTACGCGAGATCGCCGCTGGCCTGCAGCCCTTGAGCCTATAGTCTCACGAGTGTTTTTCCGCTGAGGTTTATAGTGTTTATTTAGACATTTTCCTTGACAAGTGGGTAAGGGTATTTCAGTATTAAAGAAAGATGTTACACATACCTTTCTTTAAATAGGAGAACTGCTTAATGGCTTATACAACGGACCTCATCAAAAATGTTTCCATAGCCGGTCATGGCGGAACCGGTAAAACGAGTCTGTTTGAACGTTTGCTCTTCGCTGGCGGCGTGATTCCCCGCGCCGAAACGGTTGAGTCAGGCAAGACTACCAGTGATTCCACGCCGGAAGAAATCGAGCGGAAGATATCGATTCACGCGACGCTGGCGCATATTGAGCGTGAAGGCAAGAAGATCAACCTTTTTGATACCCCCGGCTCCTCAGACTTCACCGGCGACGTGATCCTTTCGTTTCGGGCGTCGGAGTTTGTCCTGCTCGTGGTCGATGGCCGCGTTGGGGTGCAGATAGAGACGGTAAAGCTCTGGCGTAACCTTGAAAAGCACGGAAAACCACGCGGCTTCTTTATAAACAAGCTCGACGAGGAGCGGGCTGACTTTAACAAAGTCATCGCCGACCTGAAAGAGAAGCTGAAGGTTGACACCGTGCCGATTACGCTGCCTATGGGCGCGGGCGGCGCGTATAAGGGCGTGATCGACGTGCTGAACGGGAAGGCATACCTGCTTCAGGGGCAGGATCAGCTTGAGAAAGAAGGCGAGATCCCCGCCGCGTATCAGGAACAGGTTGACGCTGCCAAAGAACGCCTGGCCGAGGCCGCTGCTGAGGGCAGTGATACGCTCATGGATAAGTATCTGGAGAACGGTGCGCTCGATAACGCGGAGATTGAGCGCGGACTGATTGAGGCGCTGGCTGAACACAAGATTGTTCCGGCCTTCGCTGGTTCAGCCCTGAAGAACTCCGGCCTTATCCCGCTGCTGGACTTCTTTGCCCGCATTGCCCCAGATCCCGGCAGCGCCAAAGATGTAGGCATTGACGCGGAAGGGAAGGAGCTTACGATTCCGATTGACGCTGAGAAACCGCTCTCTGCTCTGGTTATCAAGACAAATTACGACCAGTTCTCAGGCAAGCTCTCCTGGCTCAAGATCATTGAAGGGAAACTGAGTGCTGATTCCGAGGCGTTTAACCGATCGGAAAACAAAAAAGAACGCATCGGCAAGCTCTATATCTGTCAGGGTAAAAAGCTGGAGGAAACACGGGAACTCTTCGCTGGCGATGTGGGCATCGTTACTAAGTCCCTGTCCTTCAAGACTAACGATACAATTACCGCTGGGGATAATTCCTTCTATTATCTACCGCTGCGTCTCCCTGAGCCGGTTCACTCGGTGGCGGTCAATGCGGTTGCTAAGAAGGATGACGACAAGCTGGGCGAGCAGCTTCTGCGCGCTTCTGAGGAAGACCGGACGTTCCGCTATGCCTTCAATGCCGAGACAAAAGAAACTGTAATCTCCGGCATGGGCGAGCTTCATGTCAACATGATTCTAGACAAGATCAAGGTAAACCAGAGGATTGAGGTGGAAACCCACGTTCCTCGCGTGCCTTATCGTGAAACCATCACAAAAAAGGCAGACGCTGAGTACACCCACAAAAAGCAGACCGGCGGTCACGGGCAGTATGGCAAGGTGCTGCTTGAGATCGCGCCACTTCCGCGTGGTGAGAACTACACCTTCATCAACGCGATCTTCGGCGGCGCTGTTCCCAAGAATTTTATTCCAGGCATTGAGAAGGGCATTGTCGAAGGCATGGCGCGGGGTACTATGGCTCAGTACCCGGTCGTTGACGTTGAGGTGAAGCTCGTTGACGGCAAGTATCACCCTGTTGATTCCTCTGAACTCTCGTTTAAACTAGCTGCGCGTAACGCTTTCCGCGAAGCCATGAAGCAGGCAAACCCAACGCTCCTTGAGCCGGTGATGAACCTGACGGTCTTTGTTGAGAACCAGTACCTGGGCGACGTGATGAGCGACCTCTCTGGCAAACGCGGCAAAATTCTTGGACAGGACTCGGTTGGCGGCATTGAGGAAATCCGCGCACAGGTTCCGCAGGCAGAGCTTCTGCGCTACTCCATTGACCTTCGTTCCATCACCAGTGGAACCGGCTCATTCAGCATGGAGTTTGATCACTACGCGCCAATCTCCGGCCGTATCGCCGAAGAGGTCATCAAGGCGGCGCAGGCGTTCAAGGTGCAGGAAGCCGAAGAATAAGTTCAGGCGCATGAAGATTATCGAGATAACAAAAACAGGTATGACTTCTTCGCGGGTTCGTTTTGAGGACGGAAGCGAGGAAGCTGTGCCTAATGCGTGTGCTGTAGTGGGTAAGGATTACATCTCGGCAAAGATGCTCACGCGCCATGCCGAGTATGCCCGCTACGAAGGCGAGCATATCCTCGCCCAGTTCCACAAAGGGCAGGTGAGCATACGCAACAAGGACAACATCTGCAGCGCCACAATTGCCCGTAACCAGAACACGCGGAACGCCGCTAAAGTGTGGTGTTCATTCTTGAGTGAAGTATCCAAAAGCGATAGTTTTGGCGCGGCGCTTGACTACTTTGAACGCCACGGCATCACCATGCTCGTCTCTGGTTAGCGGCGCTTGAACATACCTTGCTGGCGCTTGACAGGTTTCGCGCTCGGTCTATAGGCTTCTCGTATGGGAAAATTTTTTACCTGCGTTGTGGCAGGTTTGACTATCATAGTCATTGCGGCAATCGGTGTTCTGCTGGGCTTGGGGCTGGCGGAAACAGCTAACATCAGGAATCAGGAAAATTTCGCGGAATTCACGCCGGCTCTGCCCACGCGGATTCTTGACAGCGAGGGAAACCTCGTTACTGAGTTCTCTGCTGATGAAAAACGGGAACTCGTGGCCTTGAATGATCTGCCTAAGCACCTTATCAACGCCCTGCTCTCACGGGAAGACCCCAGCTTCTATACCCACAAGGGCTTCAGCATACGCGCCATTGGACGTGCGGCCTATGGCTACATCACCGGGCGGAACCTGGGCGGCGGCTCCACCATTACCCAGCAGATCGCCGGTACGCTCTACTCTGACCGTACTGAATACTCCCTGTGGCGGAAGCTGGTAGAACTCTGGTGGGCGTTTCAAATGGAACGGCGTTATACCAAAAACGAGATTCTGGAGATTTATCTTAACTACATCATCATGGGACCGGGTGTTTACGGCGTTGAAGCGGCAAGTAAATACTTTTTCCAGCATAGTGCTAAAGAGATCACGCTGGCGGAAGCCGCGCTGCTGGTAGTACAGCTTTCAAGCCCAGGTCGTTATAACCCGCTTACCAATCCTAATGACGCCATGGACCGTCAGCGCTCCGTGCTTGAGAACATGGTCGAACTGGGGTACACCACCAGCGCTGAGGCTGAGGTCTCTTTCGACGCATACTGGGCAAGCTATGACTACACCCGCGTCCCCACTGCCGCATATTATGACCGGAAAGACGCGGCGCCGTGGTTCAGTGAGTATGTACGGCGTGAGCTTGAGAACATGATGTATGGCACTATGGATTACTACCGCGATGGGTACACGGTATACACCACGCTGAACATGAAACATCAGGAAGCAGCGGTCAAATTTCTGGGCGAGGGCCTTACCAAGGCAAACAAGGAATTCTCCGCAGCTCAGGCAAACCGGCTGACTCGGGTCGAGAATACCTATACGCCTATCGTGAACCTGCTTGCCCTGGCCTTTGACTTGGGGGGCGTCAGTGAGGCGGTGAATAGCCAGAATGAAGAACGGGCGCTTAACCGCTATGTTAAGGTGGTTAACCCGATTGTAGACCTTGCGGCGCTGGCCTTTGGTATCCCCGAACTCCAGCCGATTACCCAGAAAGGATTTGAGGATTTACAGGAGCGTCTGGTGGGTTCATCGGTTGAAGGGGCGCTCATCTCCATTGAACAGGAGACCGGCTATATCACGGCAATTGTCGGCGGCTCCAAGTACGACGCATCGAATCAGCTCATCCGCGCTACGCAAAGCCGGGTTATGCCCGGCAGCGCTTTCAAGCCGCTGTACTTTTCCGCAGCCATTGACAGCCGGAAGTTTACCGCCTCAACCCTTATCTACGACATGCCGATCGTGTTTCATACTGAAGACGGGAAAGCCTATATCCCTTCCAACTATGGCGGCACGTGGAACGGGCCTATCCTGCTTTACAACGCGCTGGCAAAATCCTTGAACATCCCCGCTCTACAGGTGCTTGATGGTATTGGCTTTGACGCGGCCATTGACCGCGCCGCTGCCCTGCTCGGTATCGACGATCCCGCAGAACAACGGCGGGTACTCCCGCGTGTCTACCCGCTGGGTCTGGGCATTGTCTCAATATCGCCGCTCCAGATGGCTCGAGCCTTCTCGATCTTCGCCAATCAGGGCCGCGAAGTTACCCCCATTGCTATACGCTCTGTTGAAGACCGGAATGGTAGGATCGTGATAGCCACAGAACGGAGCGCAAGGGAACGACAGCAGAACTTGGGCGAGGAGTTGCAGGTGGTCAGCCCCCAGAACGCTTGGATTATGACAAGTCTGCTGAAAAAGGCCGTAGAAATCGGGACCCTGGCGTCAGGCGCAGGCTGGGGGGCAAAGTTCACTTTCACCGGCCCAGACGGTAAACGCTACCGCATCCCAGCCGCCGGTAAGACCGGCACTACTGAGAACTGGTCTGATGGCTGGACCGTGGGTTACACGCCCTACTATACAACAGCAGTGTGGTATGGCTTTGACCGCCCAGGTAACTCGCTCGGCACAAACCAAAGCGGCGCGGCGCTTGCCGGCCCAGTGTGGGGCGACTATATGCGCGAAATTCACCAGGGCTTGCCAATGAAGGACTTTGTGAAACCCGCAACCGGCATTGTGGATGTAACCGTTTGCGCGGTTTCCGGCCTTCTCCCCTCATCCACCTGTAATGAGGGAACCGTATTGCTGTCTTTCCTTGAGGGAACCCAGCCGTCGCAATACTGTAATGTTCACGGCGTAGGCGCAACCGTCGCTTCACGCACGCCTTCTGAAACCATTCGAGATAACATTATCAGCGGCCTGAATGACAATGCCCTGCTCACCGGCCTGTCAATGCCGTCCCTGAACATCGATCTTTCCACCATCACATCGCCACTTGATACAAGCGCTGCAGCAAGCGCCGCGGCAAGTACCAGCGCCGCAGGCGTACCAACGCTCCCTGCCTATAACCCATTCCTGGACGATGAGCCTGCCCCCGCGTTCACGCCCGCTGAGACCATGCCGCCCGTAAGCGTTACGCCGCCTAGTCCAAGAAGCGTGCTGGAACTCCCGTATAACCCTCTGCTGGATTAAAGCTCGCAGCTGGCAATGATCAAAACCGCCGTAACCTCCTGCCTTTAGGCATGGAGGGTTACGGCGCAAACAATCCGGCGAATGTTTTATTGGCGGCTTGCATACTACGGCAACAGTAACGAGCCTCGTTATAGCTCAGTAACGCGCCTCGTTATAGCTCAGTAACGTGCCTCGTTATAGCTCAGTAACGTGCCTCGTTATAGCTCAGTAACGTGCCTCGTTATAGCTCAGTAACGAGGCGCGTTATAGCTCAGTAACGTGATGCGTTATAGCTCAGTAACGAGGCTCGTTATAGGCCAGTAACGAGCCACGTTATAGCTCAGTAACGAGGCTCGTTATAGCTCAGTAACGCGACACGTTATAGCTCAGTAACGCGACACGTTATAGCTCAGTAACGAGGCTCGTTATAGCTCAGTAACGAGGCGCGTTATAGCTCAGTAACGAGGCGCGTTATAGCTCAGTAACGTGATGCGTTATAGCTCAGTAACGAAGCTCGTTATAGCTCAGTAACGTGATGCGTTATAGCTCAGTAACGAGCCTCGTTATAGCTCAGTAACGTGATGCGTTATAGCTCAGTAACGAGCCTCGTTATAGGACAGTAACGTGTCGCGTTATAGCTCAGTAACGAGGCTCGTTATAGCTCAGTAACGTGATGCGTTATAGCTCAGTAACGTGATGCGTTATAGCTCAGTAACGCGACACGTTATAGCTCAGTAACGAGGCGCGTTATAGCTCAGTAACGAGGCGCGTTATAGCTCAGTAACGTGACAATAACAAGCTGTTTAGTCTCACCGGCATCCGTAAGACGAATAAGCAAGGGAGGAAGCTCCCTTCGCCCCTATTAGCCCAGTTGAAAAAACAGAGGTGTTTGGGAAAAACCGCGTGGTATGTATCATAGACATAGAGCGCCCGCGTAGCGGTGTCTGCTCTTATCATCAACAAGGACGTATCTGAAGTAGTATTGTTCATTTCCCTGCTTTCTACTACGCTAAATTATCATGGCAAAAATTCAAAATGATCTCTCACAAGGCAGCGTGCTTAGGAAACTTATCCTCTTCGCGCTCCCTTTTCTCGCGTCAAACATCATACAATCCTTCTACAACGTGGCTGATATGCTCATTGTGGGGAACTTTAGCGGTACGGAAAGCATGTCGGGAGTCAATATCGGGGGACAGATAACGTTCATTCTGACCAACATCGTGATCGGTCTGTGCATGGGCGCGACTGTGCTTATCGGACAGTACGTGGGCGCGGGAAACCATGCCGCGCTGAAGCGCGTTACCGCGACTATCATCACCCTGCTTCTCATCTGTTCGGTGCTGATCACCGTGTTCATGCTCGTGTTCAAAATGCCGGTGCTGCGGCTCATCAGAACGCCGCCGGAATCGCTGGAGGAGAGCGACCGCTACCTCACGGTTACGGTTATAGGCGTGGTGTTCATCTTCGGGTATAACGCCCTGAGCGCCATACTGCGAGGCATGGGGAATTCAAAGCAGCCGTTCTATTTTGTGCTGGTGGCCTGTATTACCAATGTCGCGCTTGACCTCGTGTTTGTTGTGATCTTTGGCTGGGATGCCTTTGGCGCGGGGCTTGCCACAGTGATCTCTCAGGCGTTAAGTATGATCCTCTGCATCATCTATATGGTTAAAAACTCCTTCTCCTTTGACTTCAAGATTTCATCATTCAAAATCTACGGGGATCAGCTCAGACTCATCTTCAAGATTGGGCTGCCAACATGTATACAGAACGGCATAACCAGCGTTTCCTTTTTGTTTATTACTGCTATTGTCAACATAGTTGGCGGGGTGAGCGCATCGGCTGCGGTTGGCGCGGTGGGTAAGTTTAACAGTTTTGCCTTCATGCCTACTCTGGCCATGAGCGCGTCTATATCAGCGATGAGCGCCCAGAACATTGGCGCGGGTAAGCTTGGACGCGCAGTCGAAGCGTGCCGTATTGGAACGATCTTCTCGGTCTGTGTAACGTACCTGTTTTTTGCTTTTGTACAAATCTTTCCCACGACTATCCTTGAACTGTTTGGTAGTGATCCGCAGATGATCGTGGATGGCGTTACGTATCTCCGCTCGTTCAGTTTTGATTTTCTCCTCATTCCTTTTATCTTTTGTATCAATGGTTTCCTGATGGCTGGCGGACACACTATGTTCACGCTCATAAGCGGTATGCTTTCCGCGATACTGCTGCGGGTGCCGGTCTGTTATATGTTCGGTGTGGTGCTGGACTGGAAGCTGTTCGGCGTGGGCATGGGTGCGCCGGTCGCAAGCGCAGGTGTCCTGCTGGTAACGATAGTCTACTTGCTGACTGGAGCGTGGAAGCATAACGTGGTAATGGGCAAAGCCATGCAATCAGAGGCGTGAGGGTTTCAGCGCGCCAAGACTATGGCCTGTATGGGCGAATTCACCCATACAAGCCGGAGCTATGCGTAAAGCGCTGTGTATTTTGCCTCAATGTATTCGAGGAATGGCGTTATTGATAGCTTTTCACCAGTAATCTTCATCAGCAGCTCTGACGGCGTGAGCCGCGCTCCCCATGCGTAGATGTTCTTGCCCAGCCATGCCCGAATCTCGTCAAAGCGACCGTTGGCAGCCTGTGTCTCAAAGGCGGGAAGCTCGGCAAGCAGGCGCTTGTGTATCTGGAGGCCGTAGAGGTTGCCCAGCGCGTAGCTGGGGAAGTAGCCAAAGCTTCCTATTGACCAATGGACGTCCTGTAAAACACCGTCGGCGTCGGTTTGCGGCTCAATGCCGATGAATTCCTTCATCAGCCTACGCCACGTTGTGGGCAGGTCTTCTGGCGCAAGGGTTTTGGCGAAAAGCTGCTTTTCGATTTCAAAGCGAAGGATGATGTGCAGGCTGTAGCTGAGTTCATCGGCGTCAACGCGGATGAGCGATGGCTTCACCTGGTTTACCGCTCGGTAAAAAAGCTCAAGGGGGACCGCGTTCAGTTGCTTTGGGAAACGGCTCTGGAGCATGGGATAGAGCCGCTCCCAGAAGGAGCGGCTGCGGCCAATCACGTTCTCCCAAAAGCGCGACTGGGATTCGTGTATTGCCATTGACGCGCCATCGGCAAGGCAGGTTCCCCGTAGTTCGGGTGGAAAGCTCATCTCGTAAAAGGCATGGCCGGTTTCGTGGATCACTGAGAATATTGTGGACAGCAGGTTGTTGCTGAAATAGCGAGTGGTAATGCGGACGTCGTCAGCGCCAATTGACGTGGTGAATGGGTGTGCGCTGATGTCGAGCCGCCCACGGGTTTTGTCAAAGCCCAGCTCGTCCAAAAGCAGGGCATTAAACGCGGCCTGCTGGTCCAGCGGGTAGTCCTGATCGAGGAACGACACATCCGGCGCTGGCTTTGCGGCGATTTTTCGCAGAAGCGCTGTCAGTCGATCCCGAAGTGGCGTAAACGCCGCGCTGATGTCAGCGGCGCTCATGCTTGGTTCGTATAGGTCAAGCAGGCCGTCATACACGCGGTCGCCGGAGAAGCCCCAATACTCAGCCTTGCGGCGGTTCATGTCCAGCATGGTTTTCAGGTGCGGCAGGAACGCGGCGAAGTCATTGTTCTGTCGCGCTGTTTGCCACGCTGCTTGCGAGAGACTCGTAGCGCGTGCCTCGTCCGCCACAAACGCCGCCGGCAGTTTCACCTCACGGTCGTAGGCGCGGCGCATAACGCGCAGGAAGTCGCGCTCAAGCGCCGGCAGTCCCTCGCCCGAACCAAGCGCGTCAAGCGCCGCGCCGGTCTCCTTTGACACCAGCCGCTCATGAGCCAGCGAATGGATCAAGGCAAGCTGTTCTGAGCGGCCTTCCACACCCTTGGGTGGAAGCTGTGTTTCCTGATCCCAGTCTAAGAGCGCCACTACGTTTTTCAGGTAACAAAGCTCACGGTCAATCTTGTGTAAATCGTCAATATGCATATATTCCTCCTCAATGGAATTTCTTAATAGTATGTTACACATTCCGCCTTACTATAGAGAAGAGTCTACAAAGTGGCAACTTGGACAGCTATCGTATGTATGACTTAATACTTTCGCAGTATCTCAATAGGCTTGGTTCGCCCGGCCCGGTACGCGGGTATCCACGACGCCAGCATCGAACTTAGTATCGTGAAGACGCCGATAAGCGCAAGCGCTCCCCAGTCAATGATGATTGGGATCACCTCAAGGTAAAAGCCTGGGTCAAGAATCTTAATGGCTTCACCGTGAAACAGGCCGGTAAAGAAGTTGAGTACAGCTTCAATCCCCTGTATACAGCCGTTGATGTTCACCCCGACAAGGAGACCAAGACTGATACCAATGATTGAACCCACCAAGCCAGTGAAAAAAGCCCCCCAAAGGAAAAGACGGCTGGTAAATGTGGGAGACGCGCCGCCAGCCTTGAATATGGCAAGATCACGCTGATGCTCAACAACGAGCATTGAGGTTGCCGAAGATACGTTGACCGCCGCCACCATCACTATCAGCGCCATGATAAACAAAAGCATCTGCCGTGTGGACTCGTAGGAACTGTACTGGGTACTCATAAGGTCTTTCCAAGTGAATACCCAGAAGTCCCGCCCCAAGAGTCGTTCAAGCAAAACAACGTATGCATCCGCGTCTTTATAAGGATCGTTGATTTTTATCAGGAGATGCGCGGTGGAAAGCTCGGACGACAGGGCAAGCTCACCGGCTGTGTATGTCATAATGCACCAGAGCGCGTCCAGTTCCTGATAACCCGATGAAATGACGCCTTTCACCGTGAAAGGCGTCAGGCGTGGAATGCTTCTGCCGTCCTCAGTAACGCGAATCGTCATAATCCGCACCGTGTCGCCAATCTTTGCGTTGATAGTAGCTGCCAGTTCTCTACCCAGCAGAATCTCGCGGTCAGTTTCAAGCCGCATATCGCCGTCAATCACCGTGAGATACACGCGCCCGCCCGCGTCTTCCCAGAACCCGGGGTCCACAGCCCGAATCGTCGCGCCGGTCCTGCCGCCATTGCCCACGATTACCCCCATGCTCTGCCGCTCACGGTATGCCCCGCGCAGGCCCTCCACGCTGTTCAGCAGAGCCTGCGCGGTTTCAAGGTCGTTGTTCTTGATATAGTTTCGCGCCTGAAGATGACTGGTTCCCAGCTCGATATAACGGTCGATAACACCCCGAATCATGCCGTCAGCCACGATGAGCGTAACAACAATGGGAATGAGACTGAGCGCGATACCAATTGCCGCGCCGCGCAAATAACGTCCGCCTTCAGGGTCGCGGCTGAAAAGGTAACGAAACGCGACAAAAAGCCCAGGCGCCGGTTTCATCATCGTGTCTCCAACATAACAATAAGGCCATTATCCAGCGTGTAGTGGCACAAGGCGCGGGCGGCGATTTTTTCATCATGGGTAACAACCATGAGGGTCTTACCCCATGTTTCCGCGCCGCTGTAAAGCAGCTCAGTTACCATCGCGCTGTTATCCGGGTCAAGGTTACCGGTCGGCTCATCCGCGAGGATCATGTCCGGGTCGTTAATCATGGCGCGGGCTACAGCGACACGCTGGCGTTCCCCGCCTGAAAGCTGGGACGGCAGATGATACGCACGCTCGGTCATCTTCACGTCAGCGAGGAGCGCCCGCGCCTTTTCAAGCGCTTCGTTCTTCTTCATGCCCGCGATATAGGCCGGCAGCATCACGTTTTCGATAGCGGTAAAATCCTTCAATAGATAATGGAACTGGAATATAAACCCCACCCGCTTACTCCGGTACGCGGAAAGGCTATTCTCCGAAAGCCCCGTAATATCCTGCCCCGCGACCTCAACCGATCCCTGGTTACAGCGGTCAAGACCGCCGATGATGTTCAGCAGGGTACTTTTACCGCAGCCGCTCTGCCCACTCACCGCGACCGATGTTCCTCTCTTAATCTCAAAACTCACGTCCCGTAGTATCCGCAGATTTTCCGTCCCTGAAACATAGTCCTTAATCAGGTTTTTCACCCGCACGAGAACCTCACTCATCCGCAACACCTCTCAACTTCTACTGTCATCAGCATAGCCGCTTTTGTCAACATCGTGAAGGAACCCTGAACCTGCTAGCGACTCTTCTCCTTGTCCTTACCGATGAGACATCGCATCAGCTAGTCCCTTGCCACCCGTTCTGGTGTCAAGAAGAATAGCGACCTTACCCTAGAAGAACAGCTTGAGGGGCTGAGCCTGAAAGACCACAAGACCCAGCTTGGCCGCGTCATGGGGAGCTTGGCGTCGATATGCTCCGCATAACCCGCGAGGCGTCGCGGCACTCGATCTGAGTGCGCTGGAGGCGGATCGCGTAGTCAACGGTGAACGCGGCCCGCTTGTTATCCAGAGCTTCACTTGTCTTTCCGGCCAGGTCGTACTCGAAGCCGTTATTCAGCGTTTTGCCGTAACACGTGTTCTGAGGCGGATCACGTTTGTTATGAGCCGCGACAGTGTTGTTGTGAGCCGCAACAGTGTTGTTGTGAGCCGCGACAGTGTTGTTGTGAGCCACAACAGTACTGTTGTGAGCCGCGACAGTGTTGTTGTGAGCCGCAACAGTGTTGTTGTGAGCCGCATCTGTGTTGTTGTGTGACCCATCAGTACTGTTTTGAGCCTACAAAGTAGGCCAGTGCGCCGAGACGGTGGGGTTCTGGGCCGCGACTGTACTGTTGTGAGCCGCGACAGTACTGTTGTGAGCCGCGACAGTGTTGTTGTGAGGCGGAGCGCGTTTGTTCTGGGATGGAGCAGAGGGATTTGCCGGCATCCAGAGCGCCCATGCCCGCTTTACGCGGTCGAACAGGTCGGGGTTTTCGTTGATGACCCTGACGTGGCGGGCGATCCTGTCCCCGCTATGAAGGGTAATAGCGACCTCTTTTTCGAGGGCCGTAAAATCCCTCCGCGACACCTCGTAAAAAGTGATCAACTTCCCGTTGGTGTCGTTGACGATCTCGACCTTAGACGGTTCTTTGGCGAAACATATCGCGGCCCTTCCTCAAAAGGCTCGCGGTATACCCTGTGGGACGGTATCAGCCCCACAATGATTGTGGCGAGCCGCTGTTTCCCGCCATAATAAGACAAAGGTGTGTTCATAACACGCTTCTCATGGGGCTAAGCCATAAGACGGAACCGGCCAACACTGTAAGCGCCTAACGCCACTTAGCAGTCTAGGCCGGGTGGAGTCAGGTTATCCTGTAGGTGTGTGTGTAATTCACCTGTCCGGCAGGCTTAATGCCGGGTCTCTGCCCATTATATGTTAGACGCTCTGGGTCTTGATCCGGAAACGCCGGATTTGGTTAAAGGTTCCTCTCGTCAGGCTACCAGACAGCCGCCGCGCCAAGGGCGAGAACGCCCGCCACGATAGCCACCGTGCGCCAGAAGCGGGCGCTCTGGTCAAGGCGGGCGCTGTTCGCCCGCTCCCACTAAGGTACTATAGCATTATCAAAGATACACATACCATTGCCTTTGTTACTTTACTTCAATGCGTTCGGTTTCCCGTGCGGCAAGACGGGTGCCAGTTACCTTGAGCCCCTTAACCGGAAAGTTTTGAACCTCAAAGGCTTCTTTGACGATACGCACACGGGGTTTGGGAGCATAGTGAAGCGTGAATGAAAGCTTCTGCCGTGTGTCAACATGAAGAATTGCCGCGCCTGCTGTTACCAGCGAGTATTCGCGGTTCATGATCCAGCCTTCAATGACACAGCGTTTTATGTAGGGATAGCCGGTGCTGGTATCCTTGTAAATCACGGTAAACACGAGCTTGGCGATGCTTTCTTTGTCGGCAATGCCAATCCACCACGCGCCTTTGTCAATGAACATCTTCTCTGGTATGTCAGTAACGGTGTAGACCCCGTTGTTTCGCAGGATCAGGACGCGGTCAAATGGCGACAGTTCGACGGCAAGTTCACCGTTGACGGCGGTGCCGAGATAGCCGGCGGCCTTGTCATACTTTAGCTGCACATCCCGCTTCACCACTTCCTTTACCGCGATCTTCTCAAACTTGCCGACCTTAGTACGCCGCACGCCGCGTCCCAGTTCCGCGTTTGACTTGATCGTGGTGATGAGGTTATCCAGATAGCTGGTTGCGTAGCCCGTGATATTCTTGAGGTGTCCGTTTATTGTTTTGATACGCGCTGTTATGTCGCGGGTTTCGGTTTTGGCTTTGCTTATATCAAAGAGCGAGAGCCGCCTTATGGGAATGCGAAGCAGGTGTTCCACATGGTCGTGGCTCACCCCGTGAGCGCCGATTTCCTCAGCGTAGGGAACAAAGCTCTCAATGACCGCCTTCTCCATTGTCTCAGGCGTTTTCATCTTCTCGATCTCTTTATAGAGCTGCTCTTCGACAAAGATGCGTTCAAGGGTACGCAGATGCATCTTTTCCTGTAGCTCCTTTTTCTCAAGCTCCAGTTCTTTAGTGAGAAGCGAGACAAGCTGTTTTGCGTGGTGATCAATGATCCGCGTAATGGTCATCACTTCCGGCAGGTTGTCTTTGATAAGCAAGAGGTTCACGGAGAGGGACTGTTCACATTCGGTGAAGGCAAAGAGCGCGCTTACGGTTTCTTCAGCATACACGCCTCGCGCCAGTTTCACTTCGATTTCAACATGGTCAGTTGTGAAATCGCTGATGGACTGTATTTTGAGGCGTCCGGCTTTGGCCGCGTTCTCCACGCTGTTTATAAGGCTTTCAGTGCTTGAGCCAAAGGGCAGTTCCCGAATCACGATGCGTTTGGCGTCAGAGGTATCGAGCTTGGCGCGAACCAGCACCTTGCCATTGCCATCCCGATAGTCCGACACATCCACGAGGCCGCCGGTGGGGAAGTCTGGGTACAACTGGAACGGCTTGCCTTCGAGACAGGCTTTTTCGGCCTGAAGTACCTCAATGAGGTTATGGGGCAATATCTTCGTGGACATGCCTACCGCGATGCCTTCCGCGCCTATAGCCAGTATTACCGGAATCTTGGCTGGGAAGATGACCGGCTCCTTGTTTCGGCCATCGTAGGAGTCTGTCATAAGCGTGAGCTTTGGGTTATAAAAGACGGCTTTGGCAAGGGGCGTAACGCGACATTCGATGTAACGCGCTGCGGACGCCTGATCGCCGGTGAAGATATTGCCGAAGTTGCCCTGCTTCTCGATGAAGAATTCTTTGTTAGCTAGTACCACGAGCGCGTCGCCAATGGAGGCGTCGCCGTGTGGGTGATACTTCATACAGTGGCCGACCACGTTTGCCACTTTGTGAAACTTGCCGTCATCCATCTCAAAGAGTGAGTGCAGGATACGGCGCTGAACAGGCTTGAGGCCATCCTCAAGGTCGGGAATGGCGCGGTCTTTAATAACGTAGGAAGCGTATTCCAGAAAGTTTTTGTCAAAAAGGTTTTTAATGTATGCCATGAGGCATTTTAGGCAAAAGCCTGAAAATTAAAAAGTCGTTGTGAGCGTAGTGTTGTCAAGAACAATGACGACCTTGCCTTCGCGTAAGAGGGTACGGTTCTGTTCCGATGAAATGATGAGAAGCGCGTCGTCGCGGTCAATGATGGGGTCGGTAGGACGTATTCCAAAGACGCCACGCGCTATGATACGCAGTGGGTTGTTACCCACAAGCGCCTCAAGCTCAGGGTCAAGGCCGGAGGGCGTGTCCTGAAAGATACGCTGCGGCGGCACATACCTTACCATTGTCGTAGTGGATTGCTTATCTACCATGCTTCGATCGTAGATCAGGTTCATGTCTGTATCCCAGACTTTGGGGAAGAGGCAAGGAAGCGTGAGTGCGCTGGAACGCTTACCATGAACCGGCATGGGATCGTTCGCAATGATGATGATGCCGGTGTAGGAAACTACCGGCGTGGCTATTAAGGTACGCATGATGTCAGACGGGTGGTCGTGCCGCATAAGCACTGTGCT
The DNA here is from genome assembly GCA_031266875.1 of Treponema sp. GTDB lineage: Bacteria > Spirochaetota > Spirochaetia > Treponematales > Breznakiellaceae > JAIRMT01. Next base: position 3,508 of record JAISAE010000007.1, on the reverse strand, counting down.
GAGTTGTCTGAGGTCAACGGTATAGTGGGTGGATAGCGTCGAGAGGTCGGTAGACATGGCTGGCGCTCTTGCCGGCGCTGCGCCGCTGATGAGGTCAGTGGTCTTGAGGGAGATTTTCCCCTGTTCAAGGAGATCGCGCAGTATCGTAGAGGAATCAATGGGCAGGGAAAGAAGCTGGGGGCGGATCAGGTGCTGATACCCGTCGCTGATCAACTCCTCGGCGTATATTCTGCCGGTCGGCAATTGTATACCTGCCTGAGCGAGGTTTACCGACAGATCAGCGTTAATCTCCAAGTGTTCCCACATGACCGACCCGCTGATATTGACCATGTTCTGGGCGAAGAGTCTGTTTCCCAGAACAAGCAGGAGTCCGCTTAATATCATACGTTTTATCTGTACCATCGTTTTCTCCATTAACGCGAAGGGACTTTGAGCACTTTTCCCACGCGCAAGATATCATTAAGGTTCATAGTATTTGCCATTGCTAACGCCTCTGGATCGACATTGTATGAGCGGGCTATTCCCCAGAGGCTGTCGCCTCTTTTCACGGTATAATTTGCCGTGAACGAATTCGCGGCGCTTACGCTTTTACGCTGGAATGGTTCGGCCTCCTTGAATGCGGGAATGAGCAGGCGGGCTCCGATTTTGAGGTAACGCGCCTGAACCGTGGGGTTGCTTGTCGTGATGTGATTCACGCTTATGCCGTAATGTTTAGCCAGCTCGGAAAGCGTGTCTCCAGCCTGTATTGTGTAAATGTAGTAGTGTACCAGGGTGAGGTCTTTCTGCTCCAGAACCGCGCTAATCGCGGCGGCGTCCGCTTTGCGTACTTTGAGGTAATAGTCACTATCCGGCGGGGTAACGTTATACACAAGTTCGCGGTTCGCCTTTTTTAGCGCAGCCGCGTCAATGCCCGCTGCTTCTGCCAGCATCTCCACGTCTACGGTTCGTCCCACCCGAACCCGTGTCCATTCAGGATCGTCAAACCACAGGGGATCAACGCCAAAGAGCCGGAGGTTTGAGAGTATATAAGAGAATGCCAGCAGCTTTGGCACAAAGTTGATGGTTTCAGTGGCAAACTGTTTCTGTTCTGAGAGCTTCCAGTAATCATGGATATTGGTACGCTGCACGATCCGGCCTACAGCCCCAAGACCAGCATTATACGCAGCGAGCGCCAGTGGCCAGTCTCCCAAATTGCGGTAGTTGTCTTCAAGCTTACTGAGCGCACCCATTGTTGACTTCCAGAAATCCATGCGCTCATCGAGCCATTCGGTAATCCTTATATCAAAGGGTTCGATACTGTTAGTCATAAACTGCCACAATCCGGTGGCTCCGACTCTACTCACGGCTGTAGGCACATAGGCGGACTCAATGAGCGGCAGATAGAGCAGTTCAGACGGCAGGTTTCGTGTCTCGATTTCCTTCCTTATAAAAGCCAGATAAGGCTCTCCCTGGCGTACCATTGAAATAAGCCAGGCAATGCCCTCTGGAGTGGAATACTGGCTGATATACTTCTGGGTAAGGGGCTGTTCAAGCCCGTGTATCACACTGCGGTGTTCCTGCATGAGGCTTTCTGGAAAAACGGGCTGGGTATAGTGCTGTAAACGCAGAGGGTGCGTCATCTGATCAGGTCTGAGTGGCGGCGGCGGGCTTTCCATCGAAGGCGCTGCAGTCTCATTTATCTGCTCAACAGGTGGCGACGTCTCAAGGTGCGCTACGCTTACTGACGCAAGAACCGTTGTAGAAGCGTTTTCTACCGGCGTTGCCACAAGAAGTACAGTAGTAGCGCTTCGTGGAGGCGCAGGCACAACGAGCGTTGGCTCTACATGTCGCGCCGGATCTACCGGCGACTGGAACTCTGAAACATCAAGCTTGAAAACCGCCTCTCCATCCGCCGGCAACATCATATCCAGGGCAAGTTCAGCGATAAGCGGATAATCCTCCTTTTGAAGAACAGGGTCTAGAATCATACCAAAGCCTTCTTCCTGTATTCGTCTTGCCAGAAAGTCTGGATGCTCAGATTCAATCGGCTCAGCCCAGAGCGATATACCGCATAGCGCCATCATACTAAGCACAAAAAATCGCCGCGCCATAGCGTTAGGTCTCACATAAAAACTCAAAATCGTTCTCCATAGTAGACCCCTGCCCATTCCCAGCGTCCGTGGATTTCCGGATCAGGGGGGAAGTAGATTTTTCTGAAATACAGGTACCATGTGGATATGTCCCGTTCCCAGCCGGTTGTACGCAGGTATGCTTCGGTAGCATTGGAACCTACGTCAAGCGTATTCGCATACTGAATAAGGTTTCGCGTACTCATAAATACCGAAAGGCTGAACTCAGCCATACCAGAGTCGTCGGCGATCTCTTCTCCCCAGGAGCGGGCAAAAAAGTTCACCTTAGCCTGACAACGCTGTAACTGGGAGCTGCTTCCCGCGTTAAGCGCCGCCTTAATCGCGCTTACTAGGCTGTCAAGGCGCTCGAAGGTCCAGTCTTTCTCTGAGTTATTGAAGTCTATCAGTTGCTTTGCGTAGTAATCAGCATTAGGGAATCCGGGAACGATAACCCGATACGAGAGGTAGTTGGTATATGCGTCGAGCGCACCATTCCAGTCTCCGATGCGTTCACACGCATTGCCGAGCATGAAGTAGCTTATCCCCATGTCTATCTTATCGGAAAATCGGGAGATTAATTCTTGGTAATAGATCACTTCCTGTTCAGGATTGTCCACCAGCGTGATGAGGTGATTGAGGCAGGCTAGGTGAATGGATTCGCCCTGAACTATCAGGTCAGGATAGTTCTTGAGTATCATATCAAAGTAGAGGGCGGCGACTGCGTTTTCCTCCCGTCGTATATGGCTGTATGCAGTCATAAGGAGGTAATAAGCGTTATACGGGTCATCTGGGTAACGGTTCCGATTAAAGGTAAGGAAGTTAATAAGTACGTCGTACTCGCCCGCTCTTGCATAAATATTTGCGATTTCGTGGCTAACCGCGAAACGCATTTCGTCAGACTCCTCGGCGTTCAGCAGTTTGAATAGTTGCGCCAGTGTTTCCCGCTCTGTAGTCTCTCCAACAATATAGTAATGATCGAGCGAGGTATCGAAGCGGCGGATTGTATTCCGCCACAAGTCTTTGATCTCCAATACCGGGTCTTTCCATACCTCAGACTCACAGGCGGCCAGGACTCCCATACCGGCCAGAAGCAGAATAAAACAACGCACGCGATAAATGGTTTTCATAGCTTTGTATATCCGCCTTCCAAAGTTATCGTCAAGACTCAAAGTATCGGCGTTTACTCTATTTACACCACTTGCATATTCTTTCAATCTATAGTATAAATACTGAGCTATGAGCGACAGACGGTTCAACACCAGCTACACATACCAGACCTCGCCCCAGGCACCCAGGCACCCAGGCACCCAGGCACCCAGGCACCCAGGCACCCAGGCACCCAGGCACCCAGGCACCCAGGCACCCAGGCACCCAGGCACCCAGGCACCCAGGCACCCAGG
>JAISAE010000108.1 GCA_031266875.1 Treponema sp. | reverse complement strand
GTTTCCGCCCCGACAGAAGCCGCTCCTTCCAGCGCTTTTTGAAGTAAAATCGCGGTGTTGGCATTCTTCCGTGGACTGCCGTTTATCGCAAGAACTTTACTCACTTTGTTTGTTTCTTTCTTATTATTTAATTCAGAAACAATACTTTCTTTTTCCATAGACATTTTTGTCTCCCTTATATTACACAAACAATACTCCGCATTTTTCATTGTGTCAACTCCTTTCTTAACAAAAGTTTCATTCACATTAGCGCCGTAGGCGCCTGACAATTATTTCAACTCAGGCTGATCGGAACAAACGGCGTCATGTTCTTCAAAATCATTTTGATATATAATAGTACCCTGTATTTCAGCTGATTAGGAACGACAGGTTTATATTTACTACATGAAACAATACATACCAAACATAATGTAATACAAGCTATATGATTCTTCCTTCTTATTTCTTCCTTATTGCCCATATATTGTTTTCTAATATTTTTAAATGATTTAGACTGTATTGCGTATAACGTTCCGGCTGTTTGCGGCGTTTTGCCAGCACGAATAAGGGCTTTGCGAAGCAAAGACCAAGGTAGGCAAAATGTAGCGGAGGTTTTGCGTGGGAATAAGTGAAGCGATTGACCTAGCAAAACTAGAGCCGCCTACTGACAGCGAAGCGTAAACAGTCCTGTTATGCGACGTACCGTCTAATTTGACTATTATATTTTTTATCTATTTTCATAAACAATGTATATATTACCACCAAAATTTGTACCATTAATTATAAGTTTGTTTTTTATTTCACTATTATTAATATCTGTTCGCTCATTCATAATATTATTCCCGCCATAATTTTTTACATTATTTTCAACTGAAGTATTTTTTGCAATATAAATAAAAGTGTTTCCACCATAACTATTTATTTTTAAAATCAATCTGTTTTCAATAAAATCAATATCATATAATCTTAGCTCATAAATGTCTGAAAATATTTTTATTTTTTTGACATTGCGCTTTTTTATTAATAAATTTATTAAAATTGTAAAAATATTTATTTTCGATTGATTTTCCAACTGATTTCTATCTATTGTTTTTTCTTTCAACGCATATGTTTCATTTGTATTTATTATATTTTTAATATATTCAATTTCTTTATTTGTTTCTATTTTATTAACAAAATCAAGTAATCGTTCATACTCATCTATTGCGATGAGGCTTTGCGAGTATTGGGTAGAAAGTATATTTGTCAACCTTTCTTTTTCCTGTTCGATATTTATGTTATAAGCCATTTTTGTCCTCTTCTAAGATTTTATCCAAAATATATACTGTATTTTTTTATTGTGTCAACCCATTTAAAAATATTTTACCATACAGTTTTTATACGTTTTATATTTCCAACCACTTTTAGGCGGTATGTCACGTAACGTTCCGGCTGTTTACGACATTTGGGGCTGGCAATAGGGCAATGCGAAGCGTTGACCACCGCCCCAAATGTGGCGAAGAAAAACCGCACAAAGGGCGCAAACCTGACTGCGGTTTTTCGTAACACAGTCGCCTACCGGCGGCGAAGCGTAAACAGACCTGTTATGCGAAGTGTCAGCTTTTTATATTTCACTATAAGGCTTTTCATTGAAAAATCAGTACCTTTCATTTTCTATCACATACCCTTTTCTTATTTTATCATCAAATACCTTATCGGCGATGACAGGTGAAGCCGCCTCCGATACTTTGAATACCGGCTTCGACCGCGTACGCTCGAAAAAACCGCTTATGCCCAATAGCGGGCCAAGGCTTTTCTCTGCTTCCCTACATACTAATAACATCAGATTTTGTCTGCGCTGTCGCTCTATGAGAGACTTCTCCGCTTCAAAACCGCACGGACGAAACACGTTTCGGCGGGAGCAAATCCTGCCGGACAACTTTAGCAGCGGCCTTGAAATAGAGCAAGTGGGTTAAAGAATACGTTCAAAGTCAGGGTATATAGCAAATGCGCCATTGCGTAAGTGGCGGATAAGGGTGTCCGGCTTTTGGTAATGGCGGACTATGTTTTGAGCCTACCGCAGTAGGCTTAAAGCCTACCATGCTAGGCTCGGAGCTGAGTGGACTATGCTTTGAGCGTACCGTGGTAAGCTCCGAGCGTACCGTGATATGCTTTGAGCGTATCGTGGTATGTTCCGAGCGTACCGGACTATGCTTTGAGCGTACCGTGGTATGTTCCAAGCGTACTGCGGTAAGCTCCGAGCATACTGGACTATGCTTTGAGCGTACCGTGGTAAGCTCCGAGCATACCGGACTATGCTTTGAGCGTACCGTGGTATGCTCCGAGCATACCGGGCTATGCTTTGAGCGTACCATGGTATGCTTTGAGCGTACCGTGGTATGTTCCGAGTTGAGCGGGCTAGGCTTGAGCCTAATGGTATGGCTCTTCCGGTAAAAAGGTGTAGCAGGTCTGGTCGTAAGCAGGTGTTACTTCTAGGAAATGGCGGCGATTCTCCCTGTCCAGTTCCAATAACACATCATCAAGTAAGAGTAGCGGGTTCTTGCCGGTTGTGCGTGAAAACGGCGGGACTGCGCCACCGTCAGCAAAAGTACCAGAAGGCGGCGTTGGCTGGTCGAGGCGCTGAGAATACAGCATCCTGAGCTACTTTTATAAACAAGGTTTCCGCTGAAAAAGCCGTTCCTCCATAAGTGTGATTATGTTCAATGAACACTGTGCCTCTAGCAAGCGCCCCGCCAATAAAGGCATGGAGCTGTTTTAATCAACAAGGGATTTCACGCTTTTCGTTCTATGAGGGTTACGTCCATAATCACGTTTCCGGCACTTCTATCGGAATAAAAACGCCTCCACCGGTCCACGCACCTGTACATCAGTCAGCTCAAGGTTATGCGCGTTAAGTATACGGAAACTCTTTTCTCGTACCGGCGGAATACCCAGAAACATGTCGGATTCACCGGGGCTGACCTCGCTTGTCTCATCGGTGGCAAAGTCGCAATGGCTGATCCGAATCTTGCTTACCGGCGACTCAGGAAGGCCAGCGATGAAGCCCGCTGAGGCGCGGCAAGCAGTGGCGCGGATGTCTGACACCGTGATGTTCTGTATGGATGGCGTGGCCGGGCTTAATGGCTGGGGTTCAAGGCTGAAATAGCCGTCAGAAAGTTCGGCGCCGCAACGGTAATACATATTGATGGCGAGGGGACAGAGATTATCTTCCATAATAAGGCTATGGAATGTGAGGTCGTGTATGGCGCCGCCCCGTCCTCGCCGCGTCTTGATGCGTATACCCCGATCCGTGCCGCGAAACACGCAGTCCTCCACCCGTACTGCCGAAACACCGCCTGCGGTCTCACTGCCAATGACCACACCGCCATGTGCGTTCTCCACCACGCAATGGCGAATCGTAATGTCGTGTGAAGCTTTGTTCACGCGGATACCGTCCTCGCCGGAGCCGGACTTAACGGCAATGCCGTCGTCCCCTACACTGAGGTAACAGTCATTAATCCGTACGTTCTGGCAGGAGTCAATATCCATGCCGTCGGTGTTTGGAGCGTCGGGTGGATTTGTGATTGAGAGTCCCTGAATGACAAGATCATCGCAGTACACGGGGTGCAGAGTCCAGAACGGGGAGTTACGCAGGGTGATTCCCTCAAGGTGCAGAGAGGAACTCTTATGGAACTGCACGAGTGGAGGACGCAGGAACTGCATATTTCGCCCGCCGCCACCGCCTGCCTGATTCTGGTAGTCCTTGTTTTGCTTGGCGAGTTCGTGTTCCAGCGCCGTGTCTGGCGCTCGTTGTCCTGCTGCGCGTTTTTGCCGCAGCAGGTCCCACCATACCTGCCCATTGCCATCGAGAGCGCCCTCACCGATCAGCGTGATGTGATCCTGGCCGGTGGCGAACAGGCAGGGGTGCATGGCGTAACACTCGACGCCTTCCCAGCGGGTGAAGACGGGGCGATAACGCTCCGGCTCCGGTATGAAGGATATGACCGCGCCGGCTTCCAGACAGAGTGTGGTATGGGAAAACAGTGTCAGAGGCCCAGTGCGCCAGACCCCGTTTCCGACTGAAATGACCGCTCCGCCCTGCTCACGTGCGTACTCAAACGCGGCGGCAAACGCGGATGAATTGTCGGTCTGCCCGTCGCCTTTGGCGCCGAATTTTTCAATGTTCATACTGTTATTGTTATAGGCGGGAGAGAAAAATTTCAAGCTATTTTTTGTATTCTGGCGTTGTTTTACAAACGCACACACTATAGCGACTGAACAGAAAGGTTCTCTGCGCTGAAAAGGTTCTTGTGGATACGGCCTATGGCCAATCAGGTGCAGCGATCATGATCAGCGGGGTCTGTGATTTGCAGGTATACACCCGCCGCTTTACCATGACCAGAATATCCAGCGCGAAGTCCAGCTTGGCAGCGGCTCGCCGCTGGAGAGAGTGAGGCCGCCGCCCGATTGCTCGGAGAAAGCGGCGGCCTTCATTACCTCGTCAAACGCCTTGTCCACGCTAATACGCTTGAGCGTGTGCCTGGCATTTAATAGTTTTCAGGCTTTACCTGAAAGTACGACTGAGGGTGGGCGCAGACAGGACACGCGGCAGGCGCCTGCTTGCCAATAACGATATGCCCACAGTTGGAGCATTGCCAGATCGTGTCCTGCTCTTTGGAGAACACCAGCCCATTCTCGATGTTGGCAAGGAGCTTTTTGTAACGCTCCTCATGTTCCTTCTCGATAGCGCCGACGTGTTCAAACAGGTATGCGACGCGATCAAAGCCTTCTTCCTTCGCGGTTTTGGCGAAACCAGAGTACATGTCTGTCCACTCGTAGTTTTCACCTGCCGCTGCCTCTTTGAGGTTCGTCGCAGTATCGCCAACCCCCTCCAGCAGATTGAACCAGATCTTGGCGTGTTCCTTCTCCTGGTTCGCAGTTTCCTCAAAGATACGGGCGATCTGCTCATATCCATCCTTCCGGGCTTTGGAGGCAAAGTAGGTGTACTTGTTCCTTGCCTGCGATTCCCCTGCAAAAGCCGCCTGTAAGTTAGCCTCGGTTTTGCTTCCTTTTAACTGAGCCATAGCTCCTCCTCCTGAAAATGATGTACGGCGGCGGCATCGCGCCGCTACCTTTTCATCTTATTACAGAAGAGTATAACACGGTTACTGGTAAATGTGGCGTCTTGGTAAAGCACACGGGCTTGTCATGCCACTCCACTTCCTGACCTGCTTGCCAGCAGCATGGCTGCTGGCGTGGGATGCCGCACCCGTCTAGTTCATACCTTTCAACAGGAGATGCAGGGGCATGGCATTTTTCATTAACGGATAACAATGGAGCCGTAGAGCGAAAGCCCCGAAAGCAGTATTGTCCTGAGCAAGTCCGGGTCAGGGCCGCCGCCTGGACGAGTATCCGAGGGGCCGCTCTCGCCTGCTGAAAAGATAGTCTGGTAACCCCAGGGAAGGGCAAGGGTCTTTTTTATGCCGAGAGCAAGGCTGGTTTTGGCCCCCAGCCGTAGAGAGGGTATTCCAAAGTCAGCCGACAAAAACGCCGCTCCCAAGCCCCCCACATCTTTCCCCAGCGATTCGGTTTTTTCGTTGCCGCCGAAGAGACTTTTTTCCCGGTAGTGAATATCCACCGAACCTGTCCCCTGAAAAACATGAGCCGCTCCAAGCGCCGCGTTCACACGAAAAATTGAAAACCCATATTCCAGGCTTATCAGGGCAAAACCAGCGTGGGCTGAAAAAGACGCATCCAGATTATAAAACCGGTAAGGGAAAAGAGAATAACCCTGATTGGATGCCGTAAGCCCCCCGTCCATCTCCGCAGCAGCATAACAATACCCCAGGACGCCGTTCACGGGGAAATGCCGGCTTTTCCCAGAAAACCGGTAATACAGGACCGCGCCCCTAGACGCGCCCTTGAAAAGCCCTGCCCCGTCATTATCCAGAATGTCCGCGTCAAGGGAAAAAAGGCTGAACCCCAGGCCGTGGGCGCCCAATGCGCCCGTTAAGCCCAGCCGCCACAAGGCAGGCAGGTTCGGCTTGCCGAAAAACCAGTAGAAATCGCCCTTTCCCCAAGACGCGGTGGCATAGGAGGCGGACGGCTCCAGGGTCAATCCGCGTATACGAAAGGACAGGGCCGTATCGAACAATACGCCTGAACCGCCCTCGCTGTTGAAAGCCGCCTCTCCAACATCAGCCGTGAAAGCCGCGTGGCTGAACCCCCCAACCGTAAAAGCCGCGCCGACGTTTTGGGTGTGAAGCCCAAACCGCCCGGCTGCGGCGCTTATATCGCCTTGAACTTCAGGCAGGTTGAAGAAGACCTTCCCTGCGTCCGCGTTAAGGAACAGCCCGGTTTCCCCGGTATAGGCAAGGCCGCCCAGCCCGTAGCCCGACATACCGCCGGGCGTTACCAGCAGGGAACCTCCGTCGGTGGAAAGAGAAAAATCTCCCCCGCACAAGGGGGAGATTACGATACTGCAGAGGCACAGGATCACCGGCGTAAAAGCCGGCGATCCCCACAATGATTTCAAAGACGTTTAGGGATGATACAGGCCATAAAGCTGTTCCGCAATCTTCGACGGGAACAAGGGAATACAGATGCCGTTATCATCAGAAAGGTAGTAATCAAACCCATAGACAAAAACCTCTTTCAACGAGGTGGTCTTGAATTCAAAGCCGATCATCTCAAATCCCTTAATCTGGTCCTTGGCGGCTATAGCCGTATTCTGCCCGTCCTTCATGCCAAAGAACTTCGGCGCGTTGCCATCGGCAGTTATCAGCTTATCAATGGCAAACTGGCCAGGAGTGAAGAACTTGCCCAGGTTGACGCCGAACAGGGCGTTGGTCGAATCGTTGGAATAGGTCGCGCCTGACCCTACCTTGAGATAGAACGTACTCCCGTCGTTTATGGCTGTTTTGAGCTTAGAGAGCCCGTCCTTGATCCAGTCATATTTTTTCAGCTCATCGACGACCCCTTGTGGGAGGTGGTTAGTGGTTATCATGCTTTCGTAGGCGGCGATGGCGGTTTCGATGGCCGTGCTATAACTTGCCTTGGAATCGGCCATTCTGCCGTTATTCCGGTCTTTCATGAAATTATTGCGGAAGGGCAGGTTCGCCGGTGAAAGTTTGTCAATACTACCGTCAAGACCTTTCCACTCGGTTTTCAGGAAGCTGAGATCCGTATCCCAGTCATACGCGGAGACCCACTGAAGGCTTGCCTTCAGCACCCGCATGGCTGAAAAGAGCAGGTCTAGTTCCGCCTTGCCTATGTTCACATCCCCCTCAAATAGGTCCCGCACCCCTAAAAGGTCGAGTGTGTCCTCGTCAACCTTAAAGGAAGTGGTATAGTCTAGGAGGTTCGCCCTAGCAACCGCGTCTTCAAAGACCGTGCCAAACACGGAAGACAGCACATCGTCCAGGGCGGAATTGAGGCCGCTGGAGTTCTTATCCAGCAGGTTAGCCATTAAAAGCAGTTCCCAAGTCCCTGGAGTCTTAAACCCATGCGGCATACTGAGGGAATCCTTGTACGCATTAGTGTCCTTGAACCATTCCGGCACAGGCAGCCCAGGCATCAGCTGAGCATCAGGGTTGTATTTTGGCGTCTCAGTGACCAGGATGTAAGTGCCATCTGAATAATAATAGCCCGGCGGGTTTTCCGTGGCATACCAGGTAACATGCTTGCCTGTCTCCTCGTCATCATACGAATTAAGGTCTATTATCTTCGGCGTAGAGGAAACCAATACATATAGGCCATCATTCCAGTAATAATACCCGGCGGTTCCGGTTTCATTATCTGTATTGGGATTGTAGTCATACCAATAAACCGATCGCCCAGTGTTTTCATCATAATAAGAACTGGCCTTGCCGGTTTTTCTTTCCGTAGAAAGGAGAACATACTTGTACCGATAGTACCCTGATTTAGGCGTTACTTTATAGTTTTCAAAGAACCAGGCATCCTCCTTCGCATCGCGCCAAGAAACCCAGTGATCGGCATTGTCATCATAATACCGTAAAAACTCCTCATCAGTATAATGTTCCATCCAATCGCCTTTAAGCAGTTCGTCAATGCTTTCAGGATAGTTGGTAACACCAGTGTGATTGCTCAGGAGATTGCGGAAGCTTTGGTCTTTGACAAGAGACGCCAGCTTTGCCAATGAAGAGTACACCACCGATTCAGTATAGGTTTCGCTGCCCTTTACATCCTTGACAAAAGCCGCCTCAAAAGAAGTCAGCGCGCTGTCAAAATACCCGCCCTTAAGATTGCTGATACCCGTCTCAAGCAGGCTCTGAACTGTAGCCGCTGGATCAGTTACCGTTACCGTACAAGTCGCGGATTTGCCCTCAACCGTAGCTGTAATACGGGCGGACCCGATTGCAACCGCCGTTACAAGCCCATCTTTCACCGTAGCTACGGTCTCATCGCTCGAAGCCCACGTTACGGTTTTTTTACCATCATCAGCCTCTTTCGGAACAATCGTCGCAGTCAGCGTGAAAGTCTTGGTAATATCAAGGGTCTTGGTTGTCTCACTTAACTGGACTCCGCTAACCGCTACGGTTCCCTCCTGAATCTTCAGGTCAACCGTTACCGTGCAAAACGCTTCCTTCCCGCCATCTTTGGTTACTACCCTAATAACTGTAGTCCCATCAATAGCCTTTGATGTTACAACCCCGGCATCGCTCACCGTGGCTACGGTCTCATCGCTCGAAGTCCACAACAGCCCCTTATTCGTAGCATTACTCGGCTCTACCGTTGCCACCAGTGTCGTGGGAGTGTTAGGACCCATCTTCAACTCGGGCGCCGATAGCCTCACCCTTATAACCGGCACATCGTCTGAGCTGGTCGAATTCGGACATCCTGTCAGAACCAATCCTGCCGCGATAATAACGGCAGCCAACTTAACAAAAAATATACGCATTGTACTCCTCCTTATAAGTGGAATACGTTATAAACAGGCCTCCCGTTCAAAGCCTCCCGGACAACGTCCGGCAGATACCACAATCTAGCTCTGACTCGGGGGCCTCTTTATTCATTGAATGTGGCGTGGAAGCGCCACAGATAAAGCCCATGACACGCTCTATCCCGTCATGGAATGACCAAAGAAACCACCGGCCCCCACTGCCCAGCCTCGCCTTTCCGGTTCTCGTACCGGCAGCAGACGTAGACTGTCTTGCCCGCGTCTTCCGCGTCAAAAATGAACTTCTCCTTCCCCCGCCGCGTAAACCGGTAGTGCTGGAGGCCCTTCCCGTCCATGGGGATTTTCATCAGGTAATGCTTATCCGACGCCGCCTGCTCCAGCGTGGCTCCTCCGGGAGGCATAATGCCCGCGTAGATGGCGTAGCCGTAGTCGCTTTCAGCAGCGAGATCCTGGGTTCCCATCATAGCCCCCAGATGGACTGTTATCGCGTGAGGCCCGCCTGGGTAGCTTAAAGTCACTACAGGCACGCCGTCAGGGGCGGGTACTGGCGATGGATGCGGGTCCTTCTGCCTGAAGCCCAGGGCTACCCAGTCTCCCTCAGAAAGCGGCGGTATTTTGAAGTACCGGTCCCGGAAGAACCGCATCTTCGCGCTCAGGACCTTAAAGGCCTCCTGGCACTCCACGGTGATAACATGGGTTCGCTCCGCCTCGTCCCGCGCCTTTTGTAAAAGGCTCGTAGCCGTTGAACAGAAGCTGTCCAGTTCCGTAAACTCCGCCTCTGGTATTCCCCAGGCGGTCTGCCTGACCTTGCTCAGGTACGAAATCCAGTTCGCGCACATTGCCAGAACATCCGTTCGGGATCCCGGCAGCCAATCAGTGGTCTTTGCCATAGCTCTCTCCTCTATGTGTTGTAATGAATGATTTATTCGTTGTAACGGCTGGGTCAGAAGTTGTAACTGTGGAGTCTACAGTTGTAACGGCTGAGTCTACAGTTGTAACTGTGAAGTCAAAAGTTGTAACTGTGGAGTCTACAGTTAAAACTGTGAAGTCAAAAGTTGTAACTGTAGAATCAAAAGTTGTAACGGCTGGGTCTACAGTTTTAACTGTGAAGTCAGAAGTTGTAACTGTGGAATCAAAAGTTGTAACGAATGAGTCAGAAGTTGTAACGGATGGCCTAGAAGTTGTAACTGTGAAGTCAGAAGTTGTAACGAATGAGTCAGAAGTTGTAACGGATGGCCTAGAAGTTGTAACTAACGACTCAGAAGTTGTAACGAATGAGTCAGAAGTTGTAACGAATGAGTCAAAAGTTGTAATGGATGACCCATTTGTTACAACTTCTGACTCAAAAGCTGGAACGAATGACCTATCCGGTATACAGGCTGAGTTAGCGGCGTATCCGAATGGGTAAATTTGCCTTATTTTTGGGGGATTTAGATCGGCTTTCGGTTTGCCTGCATACAAAAGCGGGGAATCAGGCGTTAGGTACTTGACAAAATGCCGTTTATCGGTATAATTTGTCGTGAGTCGTGAGTCGTGAGTCGTGAGTCGTGAGTCGTGAGTCGTGAGTCGTGAGTCGTGAGTCGTGAGTCGTGAGTCGTGAGTCGTGAGTCGTGAGTCGTGAGTCGTGAGTCGTGAG
>JAISAE010000012.1 GCA_031266875.1 Treponema sp. | reverse complement strand
CAGGCTTGGATCGGCCTCCCGATCAGCGTTAGATCGGGTGTCCGATCAGGCTTGGATCGGCCTCCCGATCAGCGTTAGATCGGGTGTCCGATCAGGCTTGGATCGGCCTCCCGATCAGGCTTGGACACCAATATCTCTGACACCCACGTTGGGCTTGGCGATAGCAACGTCTGACACCACGTCTCTGACACTAACGAAGGTGAGCGCGTCTCCCCCGCATGGTGGGGAATGTCTCCCCGGCATAGGTGAGCGGGTCTCCGCAAGAACTCAATTAAGTGGCGGCAAGGCTTATCGCTGGTTGAGCAGCTTCCTCGACGTCTGACACCGCCAATACCTCTGACACCAACAGCGTCTGACACCAGCACTATCGGCAACGCTACCAATACCTCTCAATACCTCTGAGCAGCTTCCTGAGCATCTTGTGTGTAATACTTCCTCTGACACCAACAACACCACCAATACCTCTCAACACCACCTCTGTCAGCGACGTCAGTTGCTGGCAAGGAGCTTTTCGCTTGTGGTGATTTCTTCAATGTGGGCGGCAAACTCCTCGCGTTCCTTCTCTGAAAGCGCGTCTTTTGCGTATAGCGCCCGCTCAAAGAGGTCGCCGCAGCGAATGATGGGGAGGTGAAGCTGGGGGAACAGCGGCGCGGCAGCAGCGGCGAGTATTGCGCAGTATTCGCCAGGGGCGCGAGACGGCTTCCAGCTTACCTGACAGGTTTCGCCGCCCCAGACAATGAGGCGCACGAAAAGGCCAACACTGCGCTTTATGTCGCGGCGCTTGGCTGCGGAATAGCCTTCAAGCAGGCTCGTTTCCAGACGGCGGATCGCCTCAGCGTCAGTTTTGGCGAGGCGGACGCCCGCGTCATGCCGGAGCGAGGCAATGAATGACGCGATAGCGGCTTTCATGGTATTGAGCCACGCTGTCAGAAGCCGCTTCAAACGCTTGAGAAATGGCGTATCCTTGTCAGTGCGGGTCAGGAGCGGCTTCACCATGAACCATAGGAAGCCAATGATAAGCAAAATGAGCGCGGCATATTGGATATAGTCCCAGAACGGAGAGGGTTCGTAGTCTTCTTCAAGCATCAGTTCTTCAGGCAGACTGAAGCCGCCCATACCCATATCAGGTCTACCCAGCTCAAGCGGTTCTGGCGGACGCTCGACTGGGGTCGCTTTGGGGAAAAGGCTCAGTAGCCACACGAAAAAGCCAATGATAAGCGAAAAGGGCAGTATGCTTGTGTTTGAGGCAAGGATTGCGCCAAGAAGAGCAATGGCGCAGGTAAACATAAGCATGGCAAAGAGGCGTTTGGAGCGTTGAGGCACAGAAAGACTCAGGCCCTCGCCAGCGTAATACTGCTCCTGATTGAACACTCCAAACATGGCAAAGATAACAGCGGTACTTATCACGAGGATAATAAGAAACACGAATAGAGGGATGGGAACCCGAATCCTGAGCGCCGCACAGACACAGCTTAGTATCAGGATGAAGACAAGCTGAACCGTATGTATCAGGCGGTATTTCTGTATCACGCGGCTGGTGGAGACCATCAGGTCTTCGTCCTCATGGAGGATTTGCTGGAGCTGTTCGCCGTCGTACGTTTCAGTGTATCGCTCAAAAGCCTCCCGCGCCGCGAACATGCGTCTGAGGATGATGACCTGTATCCAGACATACAAGGCGCAGAGGGCGGAAAGTATGTTGCTGATCCCCGGAAAAAAGCGTTCCTGAAAGGGCTTGTCAAACCTGAAGAGCGAGGAAAGAAGATACGCCAGCGCAACCATGGTAATAGCGCCGCGGATGTCTCCGGCGGAATGACTGCTCTTGTCGTGTTTCATAAACGCGATATACGCGGAAGCGGCCAGGGCGCTGATGAGGCTCGCTATGGCAATCAACAGGTAGGGCAGGGCAAAACCAGGGAGCCAGTTGCTGATGAGGCGATCAATGAGCAGTAAGGCGCAGATCAGTATTGAAAAAGGCATATAGAAGGAGATAAGTGTATACACCGCGCTGGACAGGCCAAAGACGGGCTGGCCGCTTTGTTCACTTGTGTCAGACGATTTCATAACCGCTTTCCTTTATCTGATAACGCCGTGAGTTCCCCGGCACAAGGGACGGCATGGCCTTTTCGTCAATGATAAGATATTCCAGCGACAGGTGATAACGCTTGAGGGTATTAAGCCCGCGATACGCCTCATCGCCTAAATCCGGCCCCACATAGAGCAGCCGCGTCCCATAAGGCAGATACTTCCCGCGCTCAAGAAGCGTAGCGGCAGCGGAAGACGCGCCGGACTCAGCGGGCGATGGTTCCGGCGAGCCGTGGTTCACCGCAGCGAGTCGCTCAAGAATGGGAACCAGTGTGAAGGTGGAGGGCGCGATGATCGAGGTGGACTGTGGCGAATAGACGATGATGCCCAAAGCCTGCCGCTGGCGCGACGCCATCAGACAGAGCGCCGCCGCAACTTCAATGGCGCGTTCCATATACAGGTCGCGCTTGCGCAGACCATAGTCCAAACGCGCCATGTTAAGGAATATAAACACAGGAAATGAGATGGTGGCCTCATACTCGTTCACCATGAGACCGCTGCCCTCTGCGCCGCGTGCCGCGCCCACGCGGGCGCTGGCCTTCCAGTTGATGCGCCGAGGCTCGTCGCCGCTGTGATAGGGCCGGAGCGAACGGCAGCGGGTGAGGTCTTCGTAGAGCGGGTTAGGGGTCAAGAGTGTGCCGAGCGGAATCCCGCCGGGGCTTTTGATGTCAGCAAAGGCCGGCGCGGGGTATACAAAAAGCGTAGTGGTTTCCGGGTAACTCAGGCGAAAGGGGAACAAGCCCAGGGGGTCGCAGCCCCGCACAATGACTGGCCCCAATGTGTAGACGCCGCGCTCCGCGCAGTAGCCCTGCCAAGTAATCACGAGCCGCGAATTGGCGCGGAGGGTGCAGAGGCCGCGAATGTCGCGGAACACGGCAAGCCCGCCCGGTGAATCGTTCAATGCCAGCATATAGGCGGGCAGCCTGCCGTGGTTCTCCACGAGAATCTCAACTTGAGTCCATGCGTAGCGGAATGAGCGCAGTTCCTTGTCCCGCCGTTTAACCCGCAGGTTCCTGATGAGGTACTCGCTGTATATCTTTGAGGCAGTGATGATGAGTACCAAAAAGAGCGCGATAAACTGAACCACATAGAACGAAGTAAAGAGAAACACGATAAAAAGGAAGAAGGCGCTGAGAAGGAGTCTATGGTCTTTGTCCGCCATTGAGGTTTGCTGTTTCACGTCGCGTTCCGGTATTCAGGAACCGGCGTTTTATCGAGGATCGACTCAATGATTCGGTCAGGGGTAATGCCGCGCACCACGGATTCTGAAGACAAAAGCAGACGCTGGCGGAATACCGGCCCGGCCATAGTTTTCACATCTTCCGGCGTAACAAAGTCGCGGCTGTGAATAGCCGCGTAAGCCTGTGAAGCGCGGTACAGGGCAAGGCTTCCACGCGGCGACAGCCCAATCCGCAGGGCGCTTTCCTGCCGCGACGCCTCTATCAGACTGAGCAGGTAGTTCCGCACGGTGGGGTCAACGTGAATCTGGGTAACTGCTTCCTGCAACGCCGCGATTTCACTCGCGTCCACAGCCCGCGTGAGGTCGTTCACCGGATGGCTGACGCGCCGCTGGTTCTCAAGCATGAGGGCTTCGGAGTCATGGTCTGGATAGCCAATGTTGATGGACAGCATAAACCGGTCTTTCTGAGCTTCCGGCAGGGGGAAAGTTCCCTCAAACTCGACCGGGTTCTCGGTTGACAGCACGAAAAACGGCTCAGGCAGGGGAACGCGCTTGCCGTCCACTGAGATTTGCCCCTCGGCCATAGCCTCAAGCAGAGCGGCCTGAGTGCGCGGTGTGGCACGGTTAATCTCGTCCACCAGCACAAACTGGTTCACCACTGGCCCTGGACGGTAGACAAAGGCTCCTTCTTTCTGCTGCCACACTGATACGCCCAGAATGTCAGCGGGCAGAAGGTCAGGCGTACACTGAATACGGGCGAAACTCAGGTCAAGGCTGGCGGCAAAGGCTCGCGCCAGTATGGTTTTACCAGTGCCGGGTACATCTTCCAGCAATACATGCCCCCGGCTCAGAAAGGCCGCAGTGAGCGTATCAATGACTGTGGCCTTTCCCAGAAAGACCTTCTCAATATTTGTTCGGAGCCGCTCGGCGAACTGGGCAACAGATAGTGTATTCATAACTTAGCATACCACATTGCGCCGAGCGGGGATAGCGTATTTTAAGCCGGAGGTCTGAACAGAACAGTCGGAGCTTTAAGCAGAACAAGTTATACTCAAAGCAGAACTATCGGAGCTTTAAGCAGAACGAGTTCTATTCTAAACAGAACAACCGGAGCTTTGAGCAGAACGAGTTCTATTCTAAACAGAACGAGTTGTACTCAAAGCGGAATTTATATAAAACACTAATAGGGAGCAGCGATGCTCTTATAGCGTGTAGAAACACGGCGGGACGTCAAACTCCATTGTACATATCATGCGTTCTTTAGAATCTCTTCTCAACGCCCGCTTCTTCCATAATGATATTGGCCAATCTTCTGCTAACTGTTTTAGGAACAGGAATAGTATATGTCCCATTGCTATAAACATCATGAGACCCTTTGCCGTGTCTTAAAAGAGCGTACCCATTATCTTTTAACTCCTTTAT
>JAISAE010000089.1 GCA_031266875.1 Treponema sp. | reverse complement strand
ACAGGCCACAGGCCACAGGCCACAGGCCACAGGCCACAGGCCACAGGCCACAGGCCACAGGCCACAGGCCACAGGCCACAGGCCACAGGCCACAGGCCACAGGCCACAGGCCACAGGCGATTATGGGGCTAGTTTTGGCTTTGTCAAGTACCCAAAGCTTAGTTTTCCCTCTTTTTATCAAAGCAATACTTAAAAATACTCCGAAGTCTAAAGACTTCACCTTCACGTCTAAAGACTTTGCCCTGAAGTCTAAAGACTTTGCCCTGAAGTCTTTAGACTTCATTCTCACATCTAAAGACTTTACACTGAAGTCTAAAGTGCTTATTATCAAGTCTGTAGATAACACGGCGTTTTGGAACAGAAACGCCTCATATTTAGTACAAAAGGAGACATAAACTATGAGTCAAAGATCAGACTGGCTTCCGGCAGGCAGAGAAGGCATTTTAGTAATGGCCGTTGACTGGCACAGCGTTGCTGGAACTAACGCGGGCGCGTGGAGCATCCCTCCGGCCGTCTTGCAGGGGCTGGACAGCCTTACCCAGGCTGCGGACAAAGCTCTCGCCGCCGCCAAAAATGAGACCACCCGCACACCGGTGGCAACTGCCCAGTGCAAGGAGGCCTTCGACGCGCTGTCCGACGCGATGCGGGACATGAAGCGCCGGTATTTTCTTACCCCGCCCCTGCTGGATTCTGACTACATCTCTCTCGGCCTTAAACCTCACGACAGTACCCAGACTGCAAGCGGAACTCCTACCGCGCAGGTAATGGTGGAGACGTATCTGGTAGGCCGGCACGAGCTGGGTATCCGAATCATGTACGTTACCGGAAATATGTTGGATCCGGCCAACAAGGGCTATCGCATTTGGTATTCAGTGGTTGCGCCTGGGGAAACCCCGCCTGCCCGCCCCGATAGCTTAAACAAATCGTTTTACACCATGCGGAGGAAGGACCTCATCCAATTTGCCTACGACGACAGCGGCAAGACAGTGTACTTTGCCGTACAGGTTGAGAACAGCGGCGGTAAGCAGGGTCCGTGGGGGCCAATGGTTTCCGCGTTGATCCCGTAAGTGAGGCGAGCGGATTCAAGGCTAGAGTTTGAGGCGCTATCGTAGATTCCGCGCACTACCATGTGTGGAATCTTTGCGCCACAAACTCAAACAGTTATTTAGAAGTAACAAGGAGTGTTTATGAAATTACGGTACCGTTTAAGCCTTATTGTAGTTACGATTCTAGTGGTAGTCATAGCGGCCTTATCGCTTGTTCTGTTCAACCGCGCTTCTTCCGTGCAGATGGCTACCACTTTAGAAAGTCAGGAACGGCTTGCCGCGTACCAAGCCTCTATTATTAAGGCGCGGTATGAGGGTTATGTGCGGATTGTGGATATCCTCGCTAATATGTTGGCCGATTATGACTTGACCGACGTGGGCCAGCAACGCACTCGCTTTGATCCACTGCTCCGTTCTGTACTAGAATCCGAAGAGGAGCTTGTTGGGATCTACACTGTATTTAAGCCTAATACCATAGACGCGGGTTGGGACGCCTCTTTTGCGGGAACTCCCGGCAATACTGAAACTGGTCAATACGCCTCTTGGCATACCCGGCGCTCAGGACAGGTTGAACATCTGGTGTACAATGAGATAGAGACGGTCATGTATTTCGCCAGCGGGCCTGACGCGAGAAACAATGTATTCTATAATCCTGTATACCAAACTGTGGCCGGTAAGGAAACGCTTACGATTAAGATCAGTGCGCCAATCATTCAGCGCAGTACCAATCAGGTGGTTGGCCGCGTTGGGATAAATGTAAATACGGCCTATACTCAGTCGGTGGTCAACGCGACTATTGATGAAAACCATGATATAGCCGCTATGTCGGTCTATTCCCAGAACACGACCATTGTTGCCAGCGGCGCTGAGGGCCAGGAGGGGCGGCTCCTCAGTGACGCGCAAAGCCAAGTCTTCGGCGCCAATGTGGACACGGCGCAGAACACGGTACTTCGCGGGGAAAAACGCCGCTTCGACCAGTATTCGGCATATTTGGACATGGACTTAAAAATGATTCTTTACCCCTTTACCATTGGTGAAACCGGGATAAGCTGGACCTTGATGCTTGGTACCGCAGAGCAGGTAATCATGGCGCAGGTGAACCAAATGATCAGTTTTACCCTCGTTATCGCACTCGCGGCAGTGATCCTTACGGCGGTGATCATCTTCTTTGTGTCCGGCAGTATTACGAAGCCCATTATCAACGTAGGCCTCACACTCAGGGAAGTAGCTAAGGGCGACTTTACCCAAACCATTGATTCCCATGCCAAAGATGAGATTGGCGACCTGGCTCGGGACCTCAACGCGACTATTGATAAAGTCAAACAGCTTATCATGACGATTAAAAAACGGTCCGTGGTCCTTTTCAACATTGGCAGTGAACTTGCCAGTAATATGACTGAGACTGCGGCTGCCGTCAACGAGATCACCGCCAATATTCAGAGCATCAAGGGACAGATGATTAGCCAAAGCGCGTCTGTAACGGAAACCAACGCTACGATGGAGCAGATCACCCTCAATATCAATAAACTCGACAGCCATGTGGACCTCCAGAGCGGGAACGTGGCGCAGTCTTCCTCTGCGGTTGAGGAAATGATCGCCAACATTCAGTCCGTTACCCAGACCCTGATCAAGAACGCCAGTAGCGTGAGGGAACTCATAGGAGCTTCCGAGGTAGGGAGAACGGGCCTGCAGGAAGTTGCCGGGTACATCCAGGAGGTTTCCCGTGAATCCGAGGGCCTTATGGAGATCAACGGGGTGATGCAAAACATCGCAAGCCAGACGAACCTTTTGTCCATGAACGCCGCCATAGAAGCGGCCCATGCTGGGGACGCGGGTAAAGGGTTCGCCGTAGTTGCTGACGAGATACGGAAACTGGCGGAGAGTTCCGAAGAACAGTCCAAGACTATTTCTACGGTGCTTACAAAGATCAAGGACTCCATTGACATGATAAGTATGTCTACCGACAGCGTACTCAACAAGTTTGAGGCCATGGACAGCGGGATAAAGACCGTCTCGGATCAAGGGGAAAACATCCGCGCTGCTATGGAGGAACAAGGAGCGGGAAGCAAGCAGATACTGGAGGCTATCGGCAAGTTGAACGAATCAACGCTGATGGTCAAAGGTGGTTCTGAGGAGATGCTGGAGGGAAGCAGACAGGTTATCCACGAGAGTAAGAGCCTTGAAATGGCAATCCATGAGGTAACGAACGGAATGAACGAGATGGCGAGCGGCGCGAGTCAGATCAATCTAGCGGTAAGCCAGGTGAATGATATCAGCATACAGAACAAGGAAAGCATCGACGTGCTGGTCAAGGAGGTGTCAAAATTCAAAGTAGAATAACACCCTGGACCTGTGTAAGCCGCAAGGCGTAAAACATGGCCTGATGCGGCTAATGCCTGTGTGTGAGCTTATCTTCCCTGAACTCATAAGCTATTGCTGTTCATACTCTTGACGCTTAGGAGTTTCTTTAACTATGTTAAACCAACTACAGTGTAGCTAAAGAAGAATACGTGCGCTGGGGTATTACGTTATAAACGTAATCTTCAGCGCGTTTTAACCGGAGGTAGTATGGGAAAAACAGCGGCGGCTAAAATTTTCGACGCGCATGTGGTGGACAGGCCCTTTGGTGAGAACTGGGTGTTGCGTTTGGATCGGGTGTTTTGCCACGAGATTACAACGCCGATTGCCATCACAGACCTTATCGCCAAAGGTTTGGATCAAGTGTTTGACGCGGACAAGGTAAAGGCGGTTATCGATCATGTGAGTCCGGCGAAGGACTCTAAAACTGCGGAACAGGGCAAGATTTTACGCGACTGGGTCAAAAGGCATGGCATCGGAGGCTTTTTTGACATAGGCCGGAACGGGGTGTGCCACGCGATCTTTCCTGAGAAGGGTTTTGTGTGCCCTGGTTACACAGTGATCATGGGAGACAGCCACACCTGTACCCACGGCGCGTTTGGCGCGTTTGCCGCCGGTGTTGGTACAACTGATCTTGAAGTGGGCATCCTCAAGGGCGTGTGCGCTTTCAAGCAGCCGGAGACCCTGCGGATCAACCTGAACGGCGCGTTAAGGCGAGGCGTTTTTGCCAAAGACGTGATCCTCAAGGTGATTGCCACGATTGGCGTTGCCGGCGCTACTGGCATGGTGATCGAGTTTCGGGGCGCGGTGGTTGAGGCTATGAGCATGGAAAGTCGCATGACGCTCTGTAACATGGCGGTTGAGGCCGGCGCAACTTCCGGCTTATGTATGCCTGACAAAACTACGCTAGACTATCTCTGGCGCTTCATCGGCCCTGATGGTGATGGTTCGTACGCCACAAAGGAAGCGGCGCTCAAGGATTTTGCCACGTGGCACAGCGACGCCGACGCGGTCTACGCAGCCACAGTCGATATTGACTGCGACAGCCTTGAGCCGTGCGCGACGGTGGGTTATAAGCCGGATCAGGTAAAGGCAATCAGCGAATTGCGAGGCGTGCGTGTAGACCAGGTTTACATTGGCTCTTGTACCAACGGGCGTATTGAAGACCTGCGTGAGGCTGCGACGGTGTTACGGGGGAGAAGAATCGCGGAATCAGTTCGCGGCATTGTATCCCCTGCCACAACGGACGTGTACGCTCAGGCGTTGAAAGAGGGTCTCATTGCGGTATTTCTTGACGCGGGTTTTTGCGTAACAAACCCCACGTGCGGCGCGTGTTTGGGCATGTCTAACGGCGTACTTGCTGATGGCGAGGTCTGCGCCTCCACTACAAACCGCAATTTTTACGGACGTATGGGCAAGGGCGGGATGGTTCACCTTATGAGTCCGGCCTCAGCAGCGGCCACAGCTGTCGCGGGAACTATTGTGAGTCCAGAAAACTTGTAATAATAAGGGAGAAACATGAAAACATTTGGCGGCCCGGTTCTATTTCTAGACCGAAGCGATATTAACACAGACGAGATCATACCGGCAAAGTACCTCACGGAGAACACCCGCGAGGCATTAACCCCTTATCTTCTTGAAGACCTGAAGCTTCCTAGCTTTGATCCTAAGAAAGACCTTGCGGGCAAGCGCGCCGTGGTTACACGCACAAATTTTGGCTGCGGCAGCTCACGCGAACACGCGCCCTGGGCGCTTGAGATGAACGGCATCACAGTGGTGATTGCCGGCAGTTTTGCCCGCATCTTTCGGCAGAACATGTACAACTGCGGCCTCATCGCCGCAGAGGTTCCGGCTGCGGAACTTGACGCGCTGTTCGTGGAGTTCGCGGATAAAGACACCACGCTTGAGGTGAACGTCGCTGAAGCCATACTCACCTTTAAGGCTGCTCATAAAGAGAAAAGGGTTTCCTTTATACTGAAGGATTTTGACCGCGCATTGGTTGTGGCCGGTGGCTGGGTTGAATACGCGGCGGAGCGCTATTGAAATATGTTTACCACAACCGTAAGCCCTCGTTTTGGCGATGTAGATGGTCTGGGGCATATTAACAACACCGTTATCGCCATCTGGTTTGAGCAGGCGCGCAATCCCTTGTTCAGGATATTCTCGCCTAACCTTGAAATCCGCCACGAAACCTGGCCCCTCATTATGGCGCACACGGACTTTGACTTTGTCGGCGAACTCTTCTTCCGCGCCGACGTGGAAATCCGCACCGCCATCAGCCGCATTGGTACAAAGTCCTTCACCCTCTACCACGAGGCTTGGCAGGAAGGCCGTCTCTGTGTAAAAGGTCATGCGGTCATCGTGTATTACGACTTCATGAACAAAGAAACCGTCCCCATCCCATCCGATAAACGTAAACAGCTTGAGGAACTCCTTGAGCCGACAGCTTGAGCAAGCCAGCCTCCCGCTGCCCGCAGCGGGAATGGCTGCTTGTCAAGTGCTTCAAAACCTGAATGATAACCGGTCTGCGTAAGATTGCTTATTCTTTATTGATATAGTAACGCGCCTGCATATTATAAAGATGTGTGTATACTCTAAAAGAGACAAACGATATATCCCTTACTCAATCTCCAGCATATCTCTGCGAAAAAAAGCAAACCTTTTACCCTATTTCCCTCCATGTTAAAACCAATAATCATCCACGCACGTCCTTCCCCCACGCTTGCTTAACGCCTTGTCAAAGGGACTTATCAGCGCGACCCATTTGCGACAGAGGGCAAATTTGATGTTACACTGGCCAGCCTGAAGTCTGTAGACTTTAGGTCAAAGTCTTTAGACGTGAGAGCGAAATCTTGAGACTTTGAGGCAAAGTCTTGAGACGTGAGAGTGAAGTCTTGAGACTTCAAGGCAAAGTCTTTAGACGTGAGAGTGAAGTCTTGAGACTTCAAGGTAAAGTCTTTAGACGTGAGAGTGAAGTCTTGAGACTTTAAGGCAAAGTCTTTAGACGTGAGAGTGAAGTCTTTAGATGTGGGGTTGTTCCCAGGGCTCGGGCAAACGGCGTGGCACTTTCAAAGCAGCGGTAGATGGCAAAGTACCGCGCCGTCTGCGGAGCTATCTGGGGACCTATGCCCACAAAGATGCGGGATAAACACCTTGTGCAACAAGTTCAGCCACACGAGCGGTCGTGCTTACCTTATCTTCCTTATAAGTAACACCAAACCAGTCCGCGTTAGCATGTAACGCCTTAAATGAAAGCGTCTTGTTTTTGATGAGCCAGTCCACGGCGCGTGGAATGTAACATTCACTCTTGGGGTCATTGACTGAGGTTTTGAGAAATTCCTCGAAGCAGCGGCGTATATGGGGAATAACCTCCGGCGGGAAGCCCCAACAGTTCATTGATACCGGCGTGTCTGGCGCGAGGTCGCGCTCTGTGCCGTCTGGCGCTGTGTTGAAGATACGGCCATTCCGTTGGCTAATTGCCGTCAGCTCTTCAACCGAAACGAGATAGCCGTTCTCAATACCGCAGACCCCACGCGCCACGCTTCCCTGGGGGCTGAGGGTTTTGTCGAGCCGGTACGGTACTATGGCGCCTTCGCTCATCGCGGCTGAACTAAGATACGCTCCCAATACCTCAAAAGCCTCTTTGCTGTAAAAGTCGTCGGCGTTAATCACGGCAAAGGGCGCGTCGATCTTGTCCGCCGCGCAGAGCAGGGCATGGCTCGTTCCCCAGGGTTTGGCGCGCTTGACGCGCTGCGCCTCCGCGTATACTTCAGGTGGAATCAGGGTATCCAAGTCCTGAAACGCCAGTTCATACCTGACCTGCGTTCCCATACGACTGAGAATCAGTTCTCTGAAGTCCTTCTCAATGTCATGCCTAATGATAAAGATGACGTTCTCAAAGCCGGAGCGGAGCGCGTCGTAGACAGAATAATCAAGCAGGACTTCGCCGCTTTTGCCGATGCGGTCAAGCTGTTTCAAGCCACCGTAGCGGCTTCCCATGCCTGCCGCCAGTATTACTAGAACCGGTCCTTTCATAAAAGACTCCTGTGTATAAAAAACTAAGGCGGTTTCAGAGTTTTGAAACCGCCTTATGTTATCACATTGTACAATTAGTGGCTAGTTCACCACAAAGGTAACGTAGTAAAAGGTGTAGTCAAAGCGAAAGGCCATGTCGTAGGTTCCGGGCGCGGTAAAGCGGAAACGGCTGTATAAACCATTGTCCCATTCGATATTGTCATAGCTGTTAAACATGAACGACTTGATGGGTCCGGGCGGGTTTAGGCTGGGATTTGTCCTGTTTAGGTTATCATTCAGCAGTATCCACTCATTCAGCGGGGCATCAACAGGCTGTTCAGCATAAAACGCCTCCTCATTGGCTATAAACGTAAGGGGGGTATCATTAAAGGATATGCCCAGTCCGTCGCGTTGCAGGCTAAAGTATATGGTGTTTTGGGCGGAAAACCCGTCCATGCTGTTGTATGGGACAAGGTGGTACACACTGTTATCGTAGGCAAGCGCATATTTACCGCCGCCATCTGAGAAAAGCAGCTGTCGATTGTTGAAGTAGTACCATCCATCTTCACCTGCCATTTCCGAGGCGTATACGGTCTTGATTGCGCCGGACTTGTACTCAAGGATTGAGAATTCGAAGATGTGAGCTGAACCGCCGCTATAGGTGAGCAGTATCTGTGGCTGGGTATTCCGCTCAAAAAATACGATATCAAAATAATTAAGCTCCGGGTGCTTCCAGCCTTGCTCATAAAGCAGAACGTTTTGTTTATTCCGTTTGCTGGCGATAACAAGGCTGTCCCTGCACACTACGAAGAACTCCTCATACCGATCATCGCCGTACAGGTCTACCCAGCCGGACTTTTCCACTGGAATCAGCGATGGCTCCACCCCGATCAGGTCAGCCAGTAAAGCCAGTCCTTTTCCGTCGTCGGGACGCGGTTCCATCTGTTGATAGCCTGCGGCCCAGAGCGGAAGGGCGCTGAGCGTCAAGAGAAGTACAATCCATCTTTTCATAAATCCTCCATACACTTGAATATCTATATTGCGGTAAGAAAAGACAATGGTTGATAGAAGCTGCTCCTCAATTCCATTGGGGAAGAGTATAGAATTGAAGCGCCTCGCTTTGTGTGATATGCTGCGCCTATGATTGAGTATGTGGTTCCGAACAATATTGATGATCGCGTTCTTGACCGTGCCTGCCAGCTTCTTTCCGAAGGCGGACTGCTTGCCCTGCCGACAGACACGAGCTGGAGCATTGTGTGTTCGCTCAAGTCAGCCAGTGGCATTAAAAAGCTAAAGGCCCATTCAGGCGAGCGGGACGAGCGCCACTTTACCCTGCTTTGTTCTGATATTTCTCAATTTGGGGAATTGTGCCGCATGGATAACAGTCAGTTCAGGCTTATCAAGCGATTCGTGCCTGGGCCGTATGTCTTTGTGCTGAAAACTCTTCTTGGCACTGAAAAGTCTTTAGGCCTGCGTCGCAAAGAGATTGGTATCCGTATCCCCGCTCATCAGGTTCCGCTTGCGCTGATAAGAAGCCTGGGCGTTCCCCTGTATTCGATTACTGCCAAGCACGGTATGCTGCCAGACTTTGACGGGGAAGAGGCTAAGGCGCAGAGCATGGACGAGTTCCCGGTGATTCCAGAAGATGAGTTATTTGAAGGAGGCTGGGAGCTTGAGGCGCTTGAATGGATAGCTCTTATTCTTGATAGCGGGATTGAGCAGGAGCGGCTTTTCTCAACGGTTGTTGATATAAGCGGTGATGGACACCACGTATTACGCGCTGGAGCCGGAGCTTGGCCTGCTTAAAGAAAATAAAAGAGGCTGGAATGAGCTTGATTCGTGTAATATTCAGACGGCGTGTCTATGTCATTGCCGTCTTGCTTATCCAGATCGCCTGTATCCTGTCATTTCTTGCTGGATCAAGTATGGTTTTCTGGCATGTGAACATAGGTATGCAGGCTCTGAGCATTGTAGTCAGCTTCTACATCGTCAACACACAGGGTAAGTCCGGTTATAAACTCACCTGGCTCTTCCTCTTTTTGGTGTTTCCCGTGTTTGGAGGCTTCCTTTACATACTTCTCCACTCCCAAATTGACTCCCGAAAGCTGCGCCGTCTGGTTAAAGAGGGTAACCGGCTTACTCACCCCCTCTATTTTCTGCCCGGCGATGTATTACCACTCCTTGAGGGTAAGGATTGTCTCAATCAGGTTCGCTACTTACAGAACTACGCGGGCTTTCCAGTGTATACCCACACCCAGTCCGAGTATTTTGCGTCAGGTGAGTGCTTTTTTGCCAAAACCGTTGAAGAATTGGCCAAGGCTGAGCGTTATATTTTTATCGAATTCTTCATTATTAAAGAGGGATATATGCTGGATACCATCATGGATGTGCTTGAACATAAGGCTGCCTCTGGGCTGGATGTTCGACTCATATATGATGACTTAGGGTGTTTCATGCTGCCGTCGAACTATAAACGGCGTCTGGCGGAGAAGGGGATCAAGTGTGAGGTGTTTAACCCCTTTCAGCCCATTCTCTCATCGCACCAGAATAACCGCGACCACCGTAAAATCGTTATTGTTGATGGGAAAGTGGCTTTTACTGGTGGCATAAACATTGGCGACGAGTACATAAACGCCCTTGAGCGCTTTGGCCACTGGAAAGACGCGGCCATCATGCTGGAAGGGGAGGCGGCTTGGAGCTTCACGCTCATCTTTTTGCGAATGTGGAACCTGCAACAACCTCAGAAGATCGTGTATGAGGCGTTTTATCCGTGGCAGGAAAGCGCCTGCCCCGTCCCCTCTGATGGCTATGTCCAGCCTTACGCGGACAGCCCCATTGATGATGAAAACGTGGGGGAACACGTCTACATCCAGATTATCAACAACGCACGGGAGTATCTGTACATCAACACTCCCTATCTGGTAGCAGACGAAAACCTGCTGTCCGCGCTGAAACTGGCTGCCAAGAGCGGCGTTGACGTGCGTATCATCACCCCTCACCGCTGGGACAAAAAGATCGTGGCAATTACGTCCCGTTCCTACTACCGTGAACTGGTATCCGCCGGTGTCAAAATCTACGAGTACACAGACGGCTTTAACCACTCCAAGACCTTTGTCTCGGACGACAAGGTGGCCACTGTCGGCACCACCAATCTCGACTTCCGCAGTCTCTACCTGCACTTTGAATGTGGCGTATGGCTATACAAGAATAGAGCAATCTCTTCTATTAAAGAGGACTTTCTGGCTACCCTGCCGTCCTGCCGCCAGATCACGCTGAAAGACTGCGCCCGTAACGCCTTCCAGCGGATTGTTCAGGACATATTACGCCTTTTCGCCCCGCTTATGTGAGCCGCGTTATGTGCGTGATGGCCATAGTACACCACTGGTAACTTGACTTGAAATAGCCGAATAGATATAATACCTATTTAAGAGAAAAGGAGATGCGAGATGGCAAAAATTGATACCAGCACTGGAGTTAATGAAAAAATTCCCGATGGTTTACGCCCATCTGACGGTAGTCCGTATCGGGTTCTTGTGGTTGATGATTCCATGTTTATCGCGAAACAGCTTGGACAGATATTCACATCCGAGAGATTCGAGGTACTGGCGAGCGCAGGCGATGGCGCTCAGGCGCTTGAGAAATACAAGGAACTGCATCCCAAGGTTGATTTGGTGACCATGGACATCACAATGCCGGTGATGGATGGCGTTACTGCTTTGGAGAAAATACTTGAATTTGACAAAAACGCAAAGATAATCATGGTCAGTGCCTTGGGTAAGCAGGATGTGGTCAAAAAATGCCTCATTCTAGGCGCGAAAAGCTTTATCGTTAAGCCGCTTGACCGTAGAAAGGTGCTTGAACGGGTGGTTACCGTTCTAAGCCACTAAGGTTCACGCGCTATGAGTGTTATTTGTTTACATAATGGAATCGTGATGAACGGTTTTACCGCCATGGAAGGTTGCGCGGTGCTTCTTGAAGACAACAGAGTGGCTGATGTTTTCTCACGAAGGCGTTTTGAGCAACGGCGTTTTGATACAGAAGTGCAAATTATCGACGTAAAGGGCGCGTACATCGTACCCGGTTTTATTGACACGCATATACACGGCTTTGGTGGCTTTGGTACCGATGACGCTTCCACCGATTCAGTGCTGGCTATGTCTCGCCTCCTTGCTCAGTATGGGGTAACGGCCTTTAACCCAACGCTCTACCCTTCAGAAGGGGAACAGATGATTGAAGCTGTCCATAATGTGGCGGCAGCTATGGGTAGGGAAGAGGGCGCACAGATCATGGGGCTGCACCTTGAGGGGCCGTTTATCTCACCTACACGGCTTGGTGTACAGCGACCTGAGACCGTACGCGCTGTTGACATCCCTTTTATGGAACAGCTCTGGAAAGCCTCGGGTGGTCATATTGTTAACATGACTGTTGCGCCAGAACTTAAAGGTATGCGGGAACTCGCGCTCTTCTGCATCAAGAAAGGTATAGTCCTGCAAGTCGGTCATACCGATGCCAATTATGAGAACATGGTCGAGGGTATACAAACGGGTATACTCCATACCACCCACCTCTTCAATGCCATGCGCCAGATGGAACACCGTAACCCTAACGCGGTGGGTGCGGTACTCATTCACCCAGAGCTGTCGTGCGAAATTATTGCCGACGGTTTTCACGTTCACCCACATCTGTTCAAGCTCTTGCAGCGGGACAAAGCAATTGAGCGGCTTGTGCTGGTAACTGACTCGCTCAAGCCGACTGAGCAAAAAACCGGATCGCTCTTTGCCAATGGCGAAGAGCTGGTGTTCCACGATGGCGTGTTTCACCGCGCAACCGACGACGTAATCGCTGGTTCCGCACTGACAATGATACGCGGAATACAGAACTTGGTGGCTTTCGGCTTCAGTCTTGAGGATGCGGTGAAGACCGCCACCCGTAATCCGGCGCAGATCATGCACTACGCCATGAAAGGTGCCATTATTCCGGGCTATGACGCGGACATAAGTGTGTTTGACAAAGACTTTACTGTGCAAACTGTCATTGTGGGTGGTATTATTAAAAAAAACAGTTTTGTGATCTCAAGGAGAACCGATTATGCGCCTTATTATTCGTAAAGACTATGACGCAGCGAGCAAGTGGGCCGCAACATACATCATAAACCGGATCAGCGTATTTGGACCGAGCGCCTCAAAGCCCTTTGTGTTGGGATTACCCACTGGATCAGGCCCGCTGGGGATTTATCGCGAGCTTATCGCGGACAACAAACAGGGAAAAATCTCGTTCCGCAACATCGTCACCTTTAATATGGATGAGTATGTAGGACTTTCGGCGGACCACCCTCAGAGCTATCATCGCTTCATGTACGACAATTTCTTTAAGCATATTGATATAAGCCAGAAAAATGTGAACATCCTTGATGGTATGGCCGCTGATTTAACGGCGGAGTGCGTAGCCTATGAGGAGCGGATCGCTTCCTACGGTGGCATTGAGCTGTTTCTCGGCGGTATGGGCATTGACGGCCACATCGCCTTCAACGAACCCGGCTCTTCCCTCGCCTCGCGTACCAGAATGAAGACCCTCACTGAGAACACCATTAGCGCTAACGCCCGTTTCTTTGATGGCGACAGAAGCAAAGTTCCCACAACCGCGCTCACTGTGGGCGTGGGAACCATCATGGATGCGCGGGAAGTCCTACTCATTGTGAGTGGCCGGAACAAGGCGCGGGCGCTCAAAGCTGCGGTCGAGGGGAGCGTTAGCCAGATGTGGACGGTTTCCTGTCTCCAGCAACACCGTAAAGCCATTATTGTCTGTGATGAAGACGCCACTGACGAACTTATGGTTGGCACGGTCCGATATTTTAAGGATATAGAAAAATAAACCACTAGCTGCTAGCAAGGGAAGCTAATGATTGTAATGAAATTCGGCGGAAGTTCCGTAGCGAATGCGGAGCGGGTACGTCATGTGGCTGAGATTGTGCAGGGGGAGCTTGCGCGGAAACCGGTGCTGGTTGTATCGGCAATGGGAAACACGACCGATCATCTGCTCGAATCTGCTGAGGCCGCACTGAAAACACGCTCAGTTTCAATTACCAAAATCGAGGAACTGCATAACAAGGCCATACAGGAACTCAAGCTCAACGCGGTCGTCCATGAAGAGATTCGATCCATGTTTGAGGAACTGCGGAGTCTTCTTATCGGTATCTCAATGATACGGGAACTGACGAACAAGACTAGGGACTACCTCGTGTCTTTTGGAGAACGGTTGTCGGCGCGAATCATAGCAGCCTACCTGTACTCAATTGGATGTAAAGCAAAGGCGCTGGACGCTTGGGATGCGGGCTTTTGCTCTGACTCGAACTTTTCGTCCGCATGGCTCCTGAAAAAAAGCTGGAGCCTTATCCCTGAACGCCTTCTGCCGCTCATCAACGAGGGGGTACTGCCTGTGCTTACCGGCTTTATCGCCAAAGATGAGAAGGGTAACATCACCACCTTGGGGCGCGGCGGCTCCGACTTGAGCGCCACGGTTACTGCGGCAGCGTGTCAGGCTGAGGAAGCTCAGGTCTGGAAAGACGTTGACGGCATTCTGACTGCTGACCCGCGTCTGGTGCCAGATGCCCTGCTGGTTGATGAGGTGAGCTACGAGGAAGCGGCGGAACTGGCCTACTTTGGAGCGCAGGTGCTTCATCCGCGGGCCATGCAGCCATGCGCCAAAATGGGTATTCCGGTTCGCGTGAAGAATTCATACAACCCTAAAGCGCGAGGCACGCTAATCGTGGCCTCAGTTGAAAAGACACGACCAGTTGTGGCGATTACCTCGCGGAAGAACGTTACGCTGGTGGATATTGTTTCCACCCGCATGGTTGGTCAGCCCGGGTTCCTGAAAAAAGTGTTTTCAGCTTTTGCTGAATACAGTATTTCGGTTGACATGGTTGCCACAAGCGAGGTTTCCGTGTCGCTCACCGTAGACGCTGAGTATGACTTGGCTGAGGTGGAAGTCGCGCTATCCGCCCTTTCCACAGTAGACATCAAGACCGGCAAGGCCATTGTTACGATTGTTGGAGACGTGAAGCGTTCTTCGGAAATCCTTAGCCGCATCTTTGGGGTCTGCACAGCCATTGGCGTACAGGCGCAAATGCTGTCTCAAGGCGCAAGTAAGGTAAACATCAGCTTTATCGTGAACGATAGCGAATCCACGGATGTGGTGAAGGCGATTCACCATAACTTTTTTGGAGGTAATGTATGCTGAACCTTATCATAGTTGGATACGGCAAGATGGGCAAACTCATTGAGCAAAAGGCGCTTGAGGGTGGACACAAAGTGAGTGCGCTTGTTGACCCGTTTGCGACGGGTCAACGATCTCTTTCTGGCGCAAAAGTTTACAAGAGTGTTGCCGATATAAGCCCCGCTGCTCTGAGTAACGAGGACGGTTCCACTGTTGCCATTGAGTTCACGCGGCCTGATACGGCGGTGGCAAACATCACGGCGCTTGCAGTGATCAAGGTTCCGACTGTTGTCGGCACAACTGGTTGGTATGAGCAACTTCCTGAAGTGGAGCGGGTGGTAGAAGCCGCTGGTTCCGCCCTGCTCTATGCCTCGAATTTTTCCATTGGCGTCAACCTTTTTTATCGTGTTGCCGCATATACCGCCTCTTTGGTGAGACTCTTTGACGGCTACGATGTGGGCGGCTTGGAGATTCACCACAACAAGAAGGCCGACAGCCCCTCTGGTACTGCGAAAACCCTCGTGGATTGGGTCAGCGCCGCAACTCATGGGAAAAAGCAGACCGCAGTCTGGGATAAGCTCGACCGTCCACCCAGACCGGATGAACTGCACTTTGCCAGCCTCCGCGTGGGTTCTGTACCGGGGATACACAGCGTCATCTTTGATTCTGCCTCTGACACCATTGAACTACGCCACAGCGCCCGCAACCGTGAAGGCTTTGCCACTGGCGCGTTATTTGCCGCCGAGTGGCTGGCAACAAACCGCAGTGGTGTATTCACGATAGATGACGCCCTCGCCGGCGTGCTGCCCAATTTCAACTAGACACGGGCAGCTCAGGGATAATACAATCAAAGCTATGGATAATTTTAACCTATTTACAACAGTAGCGGAGATGCTTTCATACACCTTTCTGGTCAGGGCCGTGATCGTGGGGTTTCTCGTATCATTATGCGCCAGTCTTCTGGGCGTCAGTCTGGTACTCAAACGCTATTCAATGATTGGAGATGGGCTTTCTCACGTGGGCTTTGGCACGCTGGCCATTGCCACGGCGCTGAATATGGCGCCGCTTGCGGTCTCCATTCCGGTCGTGGTGTTGGCAGCCTTCCTGCTCCTGCGCCTCAGTGAAAACAGCGCCATCAAGGGA
This sequence comes from Treponema sp., assembly GCA_031266875.1. GTDB lineage: Bacteria > Spirochaetota > Spirochaetia > Treponematales > Breznakiellaceae > JAIRMT01. Next base: position 6,460 of record JAISAE010000089.1, on the reverse strand, counting down.
GACTCGGCCATTGCCATCATTTCAACCGGCTCTCTGGCCGTCGGTGTAATCGTAATCTCCATAACAACAGGCATGAATACCGATGTTTGTAACTACCTTTTTGGCAGTCTCCTTGCCATGAACAAGGGTGATGTGTACCTCAGTGTCAGCCTATCAATTGTCGTACTCGTTCTTTTTGTGCTGTTCTACCATAAGATTTTTGCCGTAACTTTTGATGAGACCTTTGCGCGAGCCACAGGAACCCGAACCGGCGTATACAATATGCTTATTGCCCTGCTCACGGCCATCACGATTGTGCTGGGTATGCGGATGATGGGCGCACTCCTCATATCCGCCCTCATCATCTTCCCGGCGCTCACGAGTATGCGTCTGTGCAAGCGTTTCAGCGCTGTTACCATCTGCGCTGCCCTGGTATCGGTAGTGTCGTTTTTCATCGGCGTAGTGTTTTCATTTGTTGAAGAAACCCCGACCGGTGCAAGTGTGGTTATAGTTAACATAGTGATGTTCTGTGTATTTTCGCTGCTAGGGTTTCTAAAACAGTTTAGGACTACAAAGGAGGTTTTTTCATGAACAGAAAAATTCAATTAATAACAGTGATAACAGCCGCGTGTCTGACAACAGCAATGCTTTCGTTGAGCGGCTGTGGCGGCGTCAAAGCGCCGTCCACACTGTCGAGCGTGAACAGCGCGGCTAAGACATCCGCCGTATCGCTGTATTCCAGCGGGCCGGAAACTGCCCCCGCGCCGTCGAGCGTGAACAGCGCGGCTAAGACATCCACCGTGTCGTTGTCTTCCAGCGGGTCAGAAACCGCCTCTGCGCCGTCCGTGTTTACCCTCGGCTATAACATGGTTAACCGTGTGTTCAGCGCGGGCGCGGCCAAAGGCGGCAACAGCATTGTCGATATAAAGGAAAAGATGTTCATAGCTCAAGTGAACGATGTCTATCTTAACCCCGATGACTATGTTGGCAAGACCATCAAGCTGGAAGGGCTGTTTATGACACAGGATAACGGCACGCAGATTCCACCCTACTACTTTGTAATCCGCTATGGCCCGGGCTGTTGCGGTACTGACGGGAACGCAGGCTTTGAGGTAATCTGGGACAAGCAGGAGCCGGTTTATCCGCAGGACAATGAGTGGGTAGAGGCAGTCGGGGTGTTCGGTTCTTATGAGGAAGACGGGTATCCCTACTATTGCCTCAGCCTCTCGTCGCTTAAAGTGCTTGATGAACGCGGCCAGGAATTTGTATTACAATAGTAGTATTACGGTAACAAGGGGTACGGAATGGGTAGAACAAAAAAGACGGAAGGAACTCAGGGAGTCAGGAACAGACTGCTGAGAGCTTTATACCTCTTCTCATCGCTGGATGGGGAGTGTAATGAGGAACGCCTGCGGGAGCTTTGCGCGTCGCCGGTGGAAGAGGCGTTCATTGATGAATGTAGGCGGCTCTTTGATGAAAAAGTGCGACCCGCTGCGCAAGGCTATGATGATGAGGATTGCTGTGATGTTATCATTGAGGCGGTCGGCGCTGAACTCAAGGGCTTTGAGCCGAATACCCTACTGGAATTGCTGAAATATGTGTATCTGAATAAGGCTTATGAAGGTAACAAGAAACGCTTTGTCCAGCATCTTGCCCGCAACGGCCAGATTACAAAGGAACTGTTCGCAGCTCTGGAACGCACCGCCTCTGCGCTGGCTGATATTGAAGCCCAGCGGGAAGCGGTGAAGGACAGCAATAACACCTACCGGCAGGTTCTTGAGATACTTTCCGGCCTGGAACAGCAGGAGCGGGAATTGCTTGAGTCCTATGAACAAATCAAGCAAACGCTCACGCCAGAGATTCCCGCGCTAACGCCTGCCTCTCAGTCGTCCGGCGACGCCTCTAAGGTCGTAGCGCCCAAGAAACGTGGCCGCCGCCCCAAAGACGCGCCGGTTCCTCCTGATGAGCCGCCGGAAGAAGATCTCGTATAAGCAAACAACCCGCCCGCAATGGCGGGCTTTTTTTTCAGGACAATGGCGCGGCATCCTTACGTGCTATGTCAAGTTATGTCCCTGGTCGCGTTCCTGCGGAACGATTGCCTAAACTTGCCCCCCAGAATCACACAGGGGTCTTATCCGGTCGAATAGCGAGCCTATCTGATGGAAAAAATCATTGATATTTTTAATTCATTTGAAATAATTTCTAGACAAATAAAAAATTTTAAACCTACGCTAATATATTATACATCCCGCGTAACGGCTACGTACCGCAGTCTTTCCTTTTGGTCAAAGTTTCTGTGTGGAAAAGGCTTGTATGTTCTTGACAAATGCGTTTTGAATATGATATAATGCTTCTATATAGGTAATATATGCGCCTATCATATAAAAAAGGGCGCATATATACTTGATAAATGCGTCAATGAAGGCTATTGGACGCATATATCTCGCGATATATGACAAAACGTCTACTCATTTTCATTCATTTTCTATCTCTTTGTTATATAATGAATTACGAATAATTCCTGTCTCCCTATTGCGCTTCTTCAGGCCTTGTTGTATAATAATCCGTAGACATATTGTAGACAGCGCCGGAGGTTTATATGAGCGTTAAAGTTCGTGAAAAACGGGGAAAACTATACCTGGACATCTATCTGGGGGGAAAACGCGCGTGGGAGGCGCTGGGACTTGCCCTCACCGGGGATAAAGCACAGAACAAGGAAATCTATAGGCTGGCGGAAATTTGCCGGTCAAAACGGGAAACGCAACTGCTTACCGGAGCATGGGATATTCAAGACCCTGTTTCCAGCAAAAAAAGACTGGTGGCCTACCTTGCGGAATACGCGAAAACATACGCCAGCCCGGGATCGGTAAACAGCTGTATTCATCATATCAAACACTTTCCCTCCGGGGAAACGATATTGCTTGCGCAAGTCACGGCGCGATGGTTTGATGATTTCCAGAAGTACCTCTTGAACAGCGCGAATCTCTCTCAAATGAGCGCCCGTCATTACTCAAAGATACTCCGCGCCGCGCTTAAAAAGGCCGTGACCGCGAATATCCTGACTCACAATCCGGCGGAGCGGGTCTCCTCGATAGGCGAGCCGGAGACGGATTTAGTCTTTCTGAATGCCGGCGAGTTACAGCGCATGGCCGATGTGAGGTCGGAGGATTATTCACGCGCTGAAATTCGCCGCGCCTTTCTCTTTTCCTGTCATACCGGCCTGCGCGTGTCAGACCTTGAGACCATCACCTGGAGCCAGATAGAAAGAAACCCTCTACAGATAATCAAACGCCAGAAGAAAACAAAGAGCGCCGTGTTCATCCCCCTGAACAACAGCGCCTGGAAACTCATTGACGATGGGGAAGAACACGCGCCGGGCGATAAGGTCTTTGACCTGTCGGCGGAGCGGAGACGCCGGAGCTATGACTATTTGAAAGATTGGGCCGCCGAAGCTCAAGTTCAGAAAAACATCGGCTGGCATACCGCGCGGCGCACGTTTGCGACACTGGCGCTTGAGAATGGCGTTGACGTGCTAACCGTGGCGCGTCTCCTCGGCCATAAATCACTGGCGCAGGTGTTGAAGTACGCGAAAGTTACCGACCGGCTGCGCCGGGAGGCCGTGGACGCGCTGCCGGAGACCAAACTATAACCATAAGTCCCTCATCAATACCGGCATGATGAGGGATAGCGTGAAGAAGGCGGCAAACGTCCGGCTGATTAGGGCTTCTTTGGATAGAGATATTCCTCAACCACCTTAGCGCCGTCTACGATATGCGTGGCATACTCCTTGCCGGTCAGGGATTGTATCAGAGCGTCCGGCGCGGCCTGTAGCGCCTTGACGAACATCTCAAAGGCTTGTTTGCGCTGGTCTTCTTTGTCCAGTGTCATAGGTCTAATCCTCCTTCCTCCTGTATCGGCAGTTGGGGTCTATGGTGTATTGAGTTTCCCGGAACCCTCCTTTTTCTGGAAGTTTTCTTGAGAAACCCCTTGCTTAATTGTTCGCCATAGCGTATTATTAAAGTATAAGCCGATAGGCAAAGGAGATCGAAATGGAAAAGATGAATGTTTCTATGATGGACGCCGAGGCCCTGGCACAGGCCCGGCGGGAACTGGAGGCCAAGATTGAAGCGCTCCCGGCGCGTTTCCCCCTGTATGGGAATGAGTTTACCTGGCGGAAGCGCCGGGACGTTGACTTTATCGGGGGTGAAGACGGGTCTTCCCAGGCAATGAGTGTGGTTGCGCTGAAGCTGTTTGCCGTCGGCGGCTACCAGGACTTGAGCCTCGACATTACGGAGGAGGGCGCGGTGAAGCGGTACTCCTTCTTCTCCAGCAGTGGCGATACTAACGCCGAGGCTGAGGAAACTGTGCGGTACTACCAGACATGCTGTACACTCCTTTCAGAGGAGTTCCGCGGCCTGATCCTCCGGGACTACCGGGAGAAGCTGGGCAGTCTCATTGAGCTTGAAACCGCTTATGACGCGGTCTGTGGTGAGCGGACCCGCCGCCGCGCGGAAGCCGGGAATACTAGGAGAACAGAGGAAGCAAAGGCAGCCGGGAAGCGCCACCGGCGGGTGGAGACTGTGGGCCAGGTCTAGTATGATTAGTATTTCGGGGCTGGCACAAGGTACGTGGTCAAGAGCGTACCGGAAAAGACCATCGCCTTCCTCATCTGGTTCTATCACGCTAATGGGGGCTGGAAACCAGCCTCCTGTAGGGATACCAAGCGGATCGGCAAGCGTCTTCTCGGCGTGAAGCCGAGCCGGATAAGGAAGGATCGCGCACGGGTGTCGGTCTGTCTGGTAGGAACCAATGACCTGGACAGCCAGAAGCCGGAAGTCCCGGAGACTGTGGAATACTAAAAGGAACGAGATGGAAGAACCTAAAACATCGGAAGACGTGGCCGCCCTGGAAGGCTGTACTCCCCGGGCGGTTCAGAAATGGGCCGTGAAAAACGGCGTCCGTAAGATCGGCAAAGGGAACCGCGCTCAGTATCTTTTCTATGAGGAGGATAGAGCGCGGTTCCATAACCGCAAAGGACCTGGGCGGCCATGGCCGGAGAAGGAGGGAGGGAGCGACATCATGGGCTAAGGAGGCACACTGTCAGGCCACCCGCTATCCCCAGAACGAACGCTATCGGAACCGACCATGCCGCGAATTTCTTCCAGAATTTCTGCCTGTGTTCGGCATAGGTCAATGAGGCCGTCAATGTCTGTAACTGCGCCTTGATACTCCGCTGTAAGTCCCCGTAAAGTCCCTCCAATCGCAGATAATCGTCCAGTAGCAGATTCAAGTTCTCCGTCGCTTCGCCTAAGTTCAGCGTTTGCCGCTCCAAGCTCTCGTTCAAGCCGCTGATGTTCCGCTTCAAGCCGAGCAGCCCGGTCTCCATCCGCTGGTTTATATTCAAGGCGCTGTCCAAGGCGGTATCCCGTGTATCCTGCCCCCAGGCAGCCCACGGCAAGGCCAGCGCACAGCGCAGCCACAGTAACGATACTAATACCCTTCTTGTCATACACCAGTTACCCCCTTCTGGTTCTTAGGCCGCAGCCACCCAATCACGTTGACATAATCATGCTCGGTCTCCGTGCATTTGGATAAGGTCGGCCAGTTTTGGTCAAACGAGGTGAAGCCGTTTACATCCCCGTGAATAAACACGCTGACATGCCCGTACCCCTTGCCACGCTTCCTGTCCCAGACAATCACGTCGCCGTAACGCGGGATGGCTTCCGGCGCGTTCTTAATCAGCGTGAAATTTTCCTGTAACACCGCGTCGTTGACGTAGTTCTCAAAGAACGCCGCCGCTCCGTCTACAGGACGCGGCTGCGCGGGTAAGCCCAGTACCTCCTTACAGTAATAACGGAACAAATCCACGCACTGACCCGCGTATGCCTTGTCATAGTCAAGGCACTTGCCGATGTTTATCTTAACAAATTCTCTAAACCTCATGCCGTAACCCCTTGTTATTGTAATTCCTTGGTAAAATACTTTGAGCGTTGCCAATTGTCGGCCACGTTAAACCCCGTGTAGATGCCGGTGAGTCCCAGAACGCCCGTGATTACCGGCAGCAATATCGCCGCGTCAACATGGAAGAGCGCCGCGATAATAAACACGATATTCACGTCAACAAGCGCCACCCAGAATGCCGTCCGCTTCTTCATGTTACGCTCCTTAGACTGTCAATTTTGTTCGCCAGCTTATCCACGCTCTGCCGTAGCTGATCCAGCGTGGATTTAAGACCGGCCAGCGTCTCGCCATGCTCGTTCACCCTTGTCACCAAAGCGTCATACTTTTGTTCGTATGTGCCGATAGTTGTTTTAAGACCGGCGAGTGTCTCGCTATGCTCGTTTACTTTTCCCACGAGATTATCGTGTTTGTGTTCGTGCTTGGAAACAAAGTCGTCGAGACGTTTCTCGGCCTTGGCCAAGTCATTGTCTTGTTCCTTGTCTTTTTCAAGACTTCGTTCCACTTGCGCCCGCATTTTGGC
>JAISAE010000070.1 GCA_031266875.1 Treponema sp. | reverse complement strand
GCTTTTTCTTTGATGTAAAGAGCCGTAAGCCGCTCCGTTTCATCCGTGGGTTCCAGAACCTTGATACCGTAATCCGTGATCAGGTTCCGCATATTTAGCCGCTTCTCCTGGTTCGACTCATCATCAATCTCACCGACTGTATAGAGTGATGTGTACGGCTCATATTCTCCGGCTTTTATCAACTCAAAAATGGCCCTAGCCTCCGCCTTGTATTGCCGGTATTCCGGCGTTGTTTCCTGGCCATAGTAAAAACTGAATATTGTGGTTTCAAGATAGATTTTCGGTTTGCCCATCATCTATTCCTTTATCCGGCATGGTCCGGGCTTTTAAGTCATTCCAATTCAACCTATTGAGAATTACCTTGTATTATTATGTATCAATATATCACTAATATCAAGGTAATTGACGCATTATAGGTTATGTTAGATTACATGAAATTACCTGAACACACTATTTTTTGTGTCGTTTTATATGCCAATGAACCCCGGACACTCCACACCCTCCACGGTGTTTTTAGGGTATCGGTAAGGGTCCTCCGGGGTCTGGTAGCCCCTCAGTATAGCGGCCGGGTCTGAGGCGCCGAGGTGAATTGTCCAAGCGATTGGACAAAAAAAACAGCCCCGGACTTCCGGGGCTTTCATATCTGTAGCCGGCAACAGGTATGGGTTTTAACGAACCCTTGAAAGTATCTCCGGGTTATCCGCCACGTAGTTCAACACATCGGCCATTATACCGGTATAGCCTTTCCCCAGGGCCTTGTATTTTGCCAGCACATCGGGTTTTAGGCGCAGAGCAATAACAGGGCGTAACGGCTCTTTTCTTTTTCGCAGTTCCCGCGCCCTGGCCGCGAATTCGGCCAGGGCCTCCGAGGTGGATTCCGGGCAGTCTTCGGTATAGCGAATTGGTTTCTTCGCGGCCTGCCGTATTTCTTTTAACTGTTCTTTAGTTGGTTTCTGACCAACCTTTACCGTCGATGTGATAATAGCCGTTGTAACTTCTCCTTTCCTCCTTGTTTGCAAGACGCGTCGATATTAAGCGGGGGAGTTTCTCCCCGTTCCGTATAAACAACGAATAAAACCCTTCCAGCCATGCCCAGAGTCTGCCAGCATTCTTCCCCGGAGGTATTCCCTTCGCTCCGGTCTATGCGTTCAATCCGGTGCGGGTCTCCAAAAACAAGCTGGGCAACATCAAAGCCGATGTTATGTTCCCTCCGGTTTATAATGTCCTTTACGCTATCCCATACAACCCTTCGGACTTCCATAATCTTATAGTAATACTTACAGGTATTACTTGTCAAGCGTCATTTATCAGCCTTGTCGGGCTTCTTCTTAGGCGGCCTCCCTTTGACAGAGACGTTGCGGATAGCTTCTAGGGCGGCTGGGTCGTATAAAACATCTTTTACCATCAGCTTTATACCAGCTCTCAAAAGTCGCTGCTTTGCGGTCAGATATGTTATTTCAAGTCTTTCAGCTATTTCTGATATTGTTAGATATTCACCAGCCAATTTCATACTCTCCTTATCGGTAAATATATCAGCAAGTCTTAATTTCTTCAAATACCTACGTTTAAGTAAAATCCAATGTTTTTGAAAAAATGTATTTTTTGATACTTTTTCTATTGTATCTTTGCGATACATTAACTATACCAAGAGCTTGTCCGCAAGACAAGCCCGCTAGAGATGGCATATCGTAAATTACGAAATTCCTCTGCCGTTTCACGGAGAAGACGGAGACGTTTGGGTTAATCCAGGCGACTATATTTTCGCCGATATGGACGGCGTTCTGGTTATTCCCCGCGCCGCCGCATGGGAGGCTTTGGGAATTGCCGAAGAACGGGCTTGCCGCGAAGACCATATCAGAGCGCATATCAAAAACCGCATGACGATAAAGGAAATTCTGGAAAAAGAGGGGAGATGGTAATGAAAAAGGTCGCGTATACGCCAATAAAACTAAACAATGAACGTATGCCGGGTAAGAACATAAAATCGTTTGATAACGGCTATCCGCTCGCGCAGTACGTTTTAAGAATGCTCGACAACTGCATTGAAGAGCGTATCATTGACGAGGCGTATTGCTTTTGTTCAAACCTGGAGATTCAGCGATATTTTCCACAGGAAACTCGTGTCAAATTCTTATTGCGCGATACATCGCTAGACAGCGCAAGTGCTACGTCAAATGATATTATAAAGCGGTTTTGTAAACAGGTTCCTGCTGACGTTTACATCTTGATTCACGCAACCTGCCCTTTCACATCAAAGGCAGCTGTCAAATACGCGATTAACCTTATTGAACGCGGAACGAGCGATAGCGCCGTAGCGTGTAAGAAAATACAAAGCTTTCTATTTAATAAAGCCGGGAAAGTGTTGAACTTCGATGTCTTAAAAATACCGAGAACGCAAGACCTCGACGCGCTCTTCGAGCCAACCACAGGTCTTTGGACGTTTAACCAGGATCTCGCTAAAATCGGTAGAACCATCGGCGATAAACCTGCGTTGTTTGAGGTTACGCCGATTGAAACGATTGATATTGATTACGAGGAGGATTTTATAATGGCGAATATTATTTGGAACGGCATGAGAACGCTCGGCGTTTCTCCTGTGTTTCTGTCTAAAGATTACGAGCTTGGGGAGGGTGCGTTAGCTAAATGTTACTTAACACCGTTTACTTGTTCTTTACACAAAAGGCGGAAGGAATTATGCGCATAACAGCTGTAATTCCTGTAAAAGGTGGCTCGAACCGTGTTCCTGGCAAGAATATTCTTCCCTTCGCTGGGACTAACCTTTTGATACATAAGATACGTCAGTTGAAGAATCTCCCATCCGTTTCTGAAATTCTCGTCAGTTCCAATTCTGACGAAATGCTTGATATGGCGGAAACTGAAGGGGCGAAAGCCATGAAACGCCCTGTAGATTTAGCTGATGAAAGCCGTCCTTTTGGCGATTTCGTCGAGTATATTACTCAATTACTGACCGATGAAGGTCTTATGTGATCGCCTGTTACTTCGCCGACGCTGGACGAAGTTTTTTATGGAGAAGCCGTTGACACTTATCACGCGGCGCTCAAGAACGGCTACGATTCGCTGACGACGGTGGTTCCATTTAAACATTTTCTGATGGACGCGAATGGTCCGTTTAATTTTGCGCCGGATAAAGCGATTACTAATTCGCAGGATTTACCTGAAATGGATTTATGGACCTGCGGTTGTTCCATTATTTCAATCGCACTTGCTTATAAAAAGCGTTTTATCTTCGGCGCGGCACCGTTTCGTTTCGCCGTGTCGCCGTATCAAGTGATAGACATAGATACGACTACGAAAATGTGAAAGCGATGTGGGAGGTTTACCATAATAAACGCTGACGCACATATTTTGGACTATACCCTCCGCGATGGGGGATATATCAACGATTGGAAGTTTGGTAATTGGACCATCCGCTCAGTGGTTACCCGCCTCGACAGCGCGAGAGTCGACATAATTGAATGTGGCTTCTTGGACTCCCGCGTGAAATACAACAAAGATCGCTCGTTGTACCCTGATATACCCAGTGTTGCGAAAACGCTCGCAAATTCTCCACCCAAACGCGCTTCGCTCGTCGCTATGATCGACTACGGTACGTTTAAACAGGAACTGCTGATCCCGAAAAGCGAGTCTATACTTGACGGAATATGGCTGATTTTCAAGAAAGAGAACGTTGACGGGGCTTTGAGTTACGCCCAAGAGATTAAAAGGCTTGGTTACAAACTGTTTCTTAATCCTGTCGCATTGACTTCCTACCGTGATATAGAAATTCTGCGGTTGCTAGACAGCATTAACGAGATAAAACCGTTTGGTATGTCCATTGTCGATACCTATGGACTGATGTTTGACAACGATATGAAGAAGTATATATACTTCATCGACTCAAACCTGAATCCGGATATCACTCTCGGCTATCATACGCATAATAATCTACAAATGGGAAACGCCCATTGCGTCTCGTTTATTAACTGGAATCTGCGGAGAACGAAAATAGTCGATTCATCCATTTTGGGTATGGGCAAGAATGCTGGAAACGCCTGCACAGAATTGGTCTGCTCGTATATTGAAAAAATCGGGCTGAAACAAATGGACGTCAATCATGTCTTCGAGTGCGCATATGGAGATATTCTGAAATTCGCCATCAAATCAAACTGGGGTTATGGGCTTGATAACCTCTTGAGCGCGATTCACGACTGCTCCCCAAACTGGATTAAATTCCTTATGAAGAAGCATACGCTGTCCATTAAAAGTATACGTGTGATTCTTGATTCTCTGCCATTTGAGAAACGCGAGGTATCGTATTTCAGTAAAGAACTTGCGGAGCAAAAGTATCTGGATTATATGGACAAACACGTCGATGACGGCGGGGCACGGAAGGCGTTGCAAGAGGCGTGGATGGGACGTGAAGTTATTCTGCTCTGTCCGGGGAAAACGCTGAAAACCCACCGCAAAGAGATTGACGAATATATCGCCGCACGTCAGCCAATCGTCGTTACGGTGAATTTCCTTACGGATACTATCTCGGCGGATTATGCCTTTATAGGTAATTCAATCCGCTACTCTCAAATGATGGGTGTATACTCTGAGATCAAGAGCAAGCCACAAATACTCCTAACGTCGAATATCGTACCCATCGATGCGTTTAAATTTGATTACACGTTTAACTATAAGACGCTTTACGAAAGCGTAGGTGGCGATAACGTTACGGTTTTATTAATCGCTTTGATGAAAGGTATCGGTGTGGATAGGATTGCAATCGCCGGAATGGACGGCTTTGATGAAACCAATTCAGACGACTGCTTCTTTGACGTGAACATGCGATTCGGTCCCAGCGACAATGTTAATCAGCCGTTGATTGAACAACTGCGGCGAATAATCAACGCCGGTGATGCGATTGATATTCGCTGGATTACGCCATCAAGAATCAAGGAGACGTTATAAATGACTATATCATTGATAGGTTGTAAGATGGCAATCGTATCATTGTTTGTAACTATAATGAATTTTGGAGGTTTGTATGTACGATTTCTCAAAAGCAGTTATCAAGGTTGAAAACACAACGCTCTGTGGAGCTTCGTGTGTAATGTGTCCCCGCGATGAATTTAATTTTCACCGTCAAGTAATGACGCTTGAGTGTTTCAAAAGACTCTCTGACGAAACTTACCGCATGGGCGTTAGGAGTATGATATTCGGAGGCTTCGGAGACCCGCTCATGGACGTCTATCTTTATGAAAGACTGGACTATATAAAACAGAATTATCCTGACTTCCAGATTTCAATGATTGATACAGGGCATTTGCTTGAAGGCGAAAAAGCGCGTATCGTCTCCGAGTATATTGATGTCATAAAAATTAGCAACTACGGCTTTTCAAAGGAAGTCTACGAGAGCGTCCATCGTGGTAGTTTGCAATACGAAAAGGTCAAACGCAATATCGACGAGTTTCTGTCCTTAAAGAAACGCCCTTTTACGATAATGACTTTTCTTGATTTGCCGCAAAACCACCATGAGGCAGTAGCTTGGGAAGAGTATTATGAGCCGAAATGCGAGCGTATTGATATTTGGAAACCTCATAGCTGGGGAGGCAATACTTTCGGGGGAGAGGGGGTAAAGGAAATTATCGTTGCGTGCAAGAGAGCTTTGTTGTTGTCAGATTTAACCTTTTGCGCCGACGGTTCGGTCTCGCTGTGCTGTTTTGACTTCAACCGTAAACTGGTAATAGGGAATATACTGAACGATTCGTTTGAGAATATCGTTGTAAACGAAGAAACCAAACGGCTTCAGCGGCTGCATAGGGGCGGTGATTTCTTGTCAAGCAGTTTAATATGTAAAGACTGCGACCAAATACGCGACAGAACCAGCGCTCTGATTTATACTTCCGATAAAAAGATGCGTATCGGCGAGAATTCTATGCAGACGTTTAAAGCTGAGACAAGAAGTGAATAAATATAATGTCGTTATTCTGTCAAGGGGTTTCATAAAATTCTATGAAAGAGAAGGAAAAAATGCATCTTGCTTACCGGCAGAGAGTCTGACTCTTATAGGCAGAGATTCATCTAAGTAATTATTCTATAATGAATAAGTAAGGTATTGAGAGGAGGGGCGCAATAGTCGCTACTTAGAAAAAAAGCGTGTAGCGTTAGTTCCCCGATGACATTCTCCTTAATCTCTATACCGGGAGTGTGTACTTACGCACACACTCCCGGCGGCAGCCTTGCTGTCCCCGCCCTTACAGGTAGGTGCCGGGAACAGATTTCTGAACTTCGCCCGGCGAGTGAGCGGGTGCAGCCCTTGCTGCGGAGAACCTCCCACAGCGCGGCGCTATGACAACCGCTCCATGACGACCGGGAGAAACACCGTGCCGTCTGTAAACGGTAGACTAAAAGAGAGCGGCAGCCTCAGCCCGCGCATGGGACATAGCCTTCCATGCGCGGCAGACTGCCCGCTCTCTCCACCCTGGGCCGACAAGGTGACAGGCCATGAACCACATCACCGGTGCTGGATTCGCTTCCGCCTATACTAGTGAATCTAGCGATTTTCTTTCAAAAAAAGAAAAAAGCGCTTGACTAAAAGAGAATAAATTAGTAGTATGATAATATCACTTGTATAGGAGCGCAATATGGCACAGTATTCACTTTTGGTGAAAAACAATTCACCAAATTCGGGAAGTATCTGTGTGTATACCACTAGTCCGGATACACAGAAGATACAGCAAGACCTTCGTTCGCTTGCGTGGTTTACCAAACCAGCAAACCCCAACGGGCAGGTTAGATTCACGTGGGACTTGAAGTTCAGTTTCGCATGGGCGGAGTCTGGCGTTTTGGTTCCGGGCGTATTTTTTGACGCCGGCGAAATCATTGACGCGGACCCTGCGGACGCCGGAAAAAACAAAGCCTACTTCGATAAACAGAACGATGCGTATCTTTTCGGGGATCCGAGTCAAGCGACGTCGCCGAGCGAAGGCGCTCTGGCTATCACCACGAGCAAAGTTATCCCTAGCCACCTTGCTTCAGTAGGCGTGGGCATCAACGGCAAAGCGGCTCTAGCGGTGAACGCGACGCCGAATTACCAATTCACCTTCATACCTAAGATACAGTATTGGCTCGCTTTTGGTAGCTTTAAAGCAGGCGTCGTACTGGATCTTAACAGCATGGTGAGAAACATTTGCGAGATTAAGTTTCCGGCTGGGGTATACGGCTTGCAAGTTACCCTGCAAGAAGACAACACATGGAGTCCGGTAACGCCCGCCTGACGCACGGTTTCCCGTTGACCAGGGCTTAAAAAATTTCCGTCCCAACAGGGGCGGAAATTTAACCCCTAAAGGTGATGGAGTGTCCGATGCATGATGCCGAGATGTTCCTTGTGCGTGGTTGTACCGGCAGATTCAGGTTCACATTTTATGATGTACTGGCTTATAATTATTTGTCAAACGCTTGCAATCGGGAATGTTTGTCTTTTTCAGATAAGCGACGAGTGGGAAAAGAACGAAGTGTATTCGGTTGTATGGGTTTCCCGTTCAACCACTGGGGTTGATGGAACCGTCATAACCTTTAGCTGGGATGGTGAATTATCAATTGCCTGTAAAAGTGCGGTTAAACACAGTAGCGTGAAAACCTTAGCCGCGCTTATGGAGAGTGTTTTCATAAGCGTGGCTGCGGACCCGAAAGATAGGAGTAAAAAGGCGTTTATGCTTTCTTACAATAAGGACAAGGACACTTACCAATTTAGGCGAGAGAGTACAGACCTTGACGACCAAACAAGTGTTGTCCTGAAAACCGGCTGGAATATTCCCCGTTTTCCACAAGCCCAAGCTGGCTTGTGCATGGATGAGTGTTTTATCGGTATGGTGAATCTTGGCCCGAATTTGACCTATCACATTGATACTGAAACGGAATACGGGCTTTTATTCGGCACGTATCGGCAAGGAGATCTGCTTAAACCTGAGGACATTAAGAACAGCCTGCGTTTTTCGTTAAGAGATTTTAACGAACATAACGAGAAGAGGGTTATCCTTCAGAGCGATAACACCTTTGTGCCTATCGAGAACGGTCTAAGGCCAAGCAACTAGCGGCTATAATCATTCAAGGAAAAATCTTCAATACCCCGTGGATCTGCCGCTGGGATTTTTTATTCTGGAGCGAACCAGCTAAAGGAACAATTAAACCTTATGCCTATCGCCTCTGAGACTATATCAGGTTTGATAAGGATATTAGACAACGGAGATAAGAAGTGAATAAATATAACGTTGTTATTCTTGACGTGGACGGCACACTCACGGACGGTAAGATTTACATTTCCGCAGAGGGCGAGGCAATGAAAGCCTTCAACGCCAAGGATGGCTACGGGATCAGGTATATCTTGCCGCTACTCGGCATTACTCCGGTTATCGTAACCGGACGCGAGTCGCTTATTGTCCAGCATCGCGCCCGGGAATTGGGTATAAGTGAAGTGTACCAGAATGTCGCGGATAAAGCGGCGAAGCTAGATGAACTGGCGGCGAGCTATGGGTGCGGCTTGGAATCTTTTGCGTATATTGGAGATGACCTGAATGACTATGAGGCGATGAAACAATGCGGTTTCAAAGCCTGCCCTGCGGACGCGGTGGCGGGGATTAAGGCTATTGCCGACTATATAGCGCCCCACTCCGGCGGGGATGGTGCGGTACGCGACGTGTGCGAGGAGTTGGCGCGGCTGTCTGCCCCTAGTCGTCTATAGGCAATATGATGTACTATTGCGGCTATGGTTTCTTGTACTGACTTAGAGAAGGCGATTCAGTCTTTGATCCTTTCACCATCTGGCTGGCGGGCGGTTTTCGCTCATGGCGGTTCTGACGCCGGGGAAAGCACGTCGCCGGACATTGCGGTTGCGCATCGTATCATCATCACCAGAGCGGCGCGAGTGTTTGCCGAGTATCTTCATACTCACCTAACGCGGCCTGTGGTCGTTGTTGGTATGGACACGCGGCCTACCGGACCCGCCATCGCTGACCAGCTTATCGGCGGCTTGCTTGACGCGGGCTGCGGCGTGGAGTTTGCTGGTATTGTTGCCGCGCCGGAGATTATGGCTTACGCGAGAAGTGGCGACGTTAATGGCTTTGTGTACATCTCGGCAAGCCATAACCCAATAGGACACAATGGTTTGAAGTTCGGGCTTGATGACGGCGGGGTGTTGCCTGCGCCGGAGGCTAAGAAACTCATTGCCGCGTTTCTGGCAAATAAGGACTACGATGATGGCGCCGTGCCGAGGCATAACAAAGAGCGCATCACTGCCGTGCTGAACAAACAGGGTGAGTATAAGCGTTCCGTGTATCAGGCGTATCTGGCGTTTAGCCGTGAGGTAAGCCAAGGCGATAAGACCGGCGGCGACATACTTGCCGCCATAAGCGCAGACCTTAAAGTGCGACCCCTCGGTATTGCCGTTGATTTCAATGGCTCGGCACGGACGGTTTCGATTGACCGTGAGTTTTTTGAGTCATTGGGGATAAGTCTCCATGCCATTAACGATAAGCCGGGGGCGATTGCTCACCGCATCGTGCCGGAGGGCGAGTCCCTGGAACCTTGTTGCCGCTACCTTGAGAAACTTCACGCTACAGATTCTTCTATTATATTGGGCTATGTGCCGGACTGCGACGGGGACCGTGGCAACCTTGTTATCTGGGACCAGGGCGAACAGCGGGTGCGGAGTCTTGAGGCGCAGGAAGTCTTCGCGCTGGCTTGCGTCGGCGAACTGGCGCAGCTGGTGTGGAGCGGCGTGGACATGGCAAAAGTCGCTATCGTAGTCAATGACCCAACGTCTATGCGCGTTGACCAGATCGCAAAGGCGTTTGGCGCGAGCGTGTTTCACGCGGAGGTCGGCGAGGCTCACGTGGTGGGGCTTGCGCGGCATTTGCGGGAACGCGGCTACATTGCACGGATACTGGGAGAAGGCTCGGCTGGTGGTAACATCACGCACCCCTCGGCAGTACGCGACCCGATCCATACGGTAATGGCTATTGTAAAACTGCTCTGTGTACGAGGCACTGGCGATAAGGCTGGACTGTTTGAGATATGGCGCAACCGCGTTGGCAAGGCGTATCAAGAGGACTTTTCGCTGTTGGATATCATTGCAACGTTGCCTACGTTTTACACGACCGGTTCCTATACGCCGGACGCCGTGTTACAGGTGAAGAGCGCGGATCACGCGGCGCTCAAGGAGCGTTATCAGACGGTGTTTCTGTGGGAATGGGAGGTGCGTAAGGCTGGACTTGCGGCGCGTTATGGGATAACACAATGGGAAGTTTTTTGTTATAATGGTATAGAAGAAAAGCGCGGACTTTCCCGTTTTGGGGAAGCAGGGCGCGGTGGACTGAAACTGATGTTCAGCGACGTGGCGGGTAATGAAGTCGCGTGGATTTGGATGCGTGGTTCAGGAACTGAGCCAGTATTCAGGGTTATGGCGGATGCGTACAGCGCGGAATTGGAGCGTGAGCTTATTCAGTGGCAGAGGGATATGGTTATCGAGGCTGATGGAAATGAGATTTCTGGGGGAGCGTAATATATGGGTGTACGGGGTGAGTTATTTTCAACAAAGGTTCAATTAGCTAATCGAACCTACTTTTTCAATGTGAAGGAGAATCGCATGGGCGATCTCTACCTAAACATTGTGGAAAGTAAGAATCGAGAGACTGGCGGCTTTGAACGCCAATCTATTGTCCTCTTTGCCGATGATTTAAGTGAGTTTCTTTCAGGTTTTGAAGAATCTCTGCGGGTTATGGAAAAGGCGACGCGGGAAAAAAAGCGGGGCGGCGGGCGTTCCCAGTCCCAGCAACGCGATGAGCGCCACGATAGGGGTGAGTGGCGTGAATCAGCGCCAGAAGCGCAACACGGAGACCGGCGGAAAACATGGGTGCAGGCCAGGAAGGATAAGCCAAAACCGCCGGATGATGGTTCCCGTGGCAAGTCCGGCAGTAACCGTGTTAGGGTGGTACGACGCAAAGACTGATTCGACAGGCTGTAACGTAGGTTTATGTGGTTTGATAGCCAGGAGGTAAAGTATGGCAACAGTGCATGAATACAAAAAGCTGGAGAATAGTATTGTCCAGAAATGTGGAGAGTATGCGACTTTTATTGTTGAGTGCGTGATTAGATTTTTCAAATTTATCTTCGCAATCCTTCTGCGCCCATATACTGTCGTCTTTGTACCTCATTCTCAGAAGAAAATGTACAGCTTGCAGATCAGCGGCCTGTTCTTTATAGCTTTTATCGGTGGTATTGTGTTCATATCATGGATTGCGTTTCGTTATGTCACGCCCTATGAGAGTGTGGGGGGGAAGATAACTTATAAAGACAGTGGTCTGGAAAATACACAGGCCAACCTTGATGAGTTGCGGCTTGAGACTGCGCGGCTGCAGGCTGCGGTGCGTGAGTTTGAGACCGCGCTTTCAGCTACGCTCGCCACGCTGGGTACGAATATCTCGGAAAAAAATGCCGTGAATATCGCGCTGGGTGAAGACCTTTCCACGTTTTTTAATATACCAACGAGAGTAGATGGGGTTTTACAGGAGGTTGAGGATATCAGACAGCTTTCAGCATATCTTTCCTCAGCCATTGAGCCGGTCAAGGAAATCGGTACGATCCTTGATACCCAGAGCGCCCTGCTCAACGAAATCCCCAGTATCTGGCCCATCAAAGGCGGTATCGGCCATGTTTCCATGTTCTTTGGGCAGAACCGGCACCCATTTACTGGTCAATACTACATTCACAAGGGGATCGACCTTTCCACCTACCGTCAGGGCGACCCCATTGTAGCCACGGCGGATGGCCAGGTCGTTACTGTTGATTACGACGCAACTGGTTTTGGAAACTATGTTATTATCAAACATAAGCATGGGTTCTACACCCGCTACGCCCACATGCAGAGCGTTAAGTCAAAGGTCGGGGATCGGGTACAGCAAGGCGAGACTATCGGATACATCGGCAATACCGGTCTTTCCACCGGCCCTCACGTCCATTATGAGGTGCATATCGGCTCTGATATCGTAGACCCGAACAAGTACCTCAATATCCGTTCCAATCTCACTCGTAGCACTCGCTAGGGTATAGTATGGGAACCAGAGATTTTTCACTTAATACCATCATTGGGCCGGGCGCGTGGGTCAGGGGCGACATTGATTCGGCAGGCTTTACCCGCATAGACGGTAGTATTCAGGGTGATGTGCGCGCCCAAGGGCGCGTGATTATCGGGGAGCAGGCGCGTATGAAGAGCAATGTCAGCGGAACCTCAATCACCATAGGCGGCATTGTTTATGGCAACATTCACGCTAGTGAGCGCGTTATCATTCTTTCAACCGCGCTGATTCTGGGCGATATTGTTACGCGGCGTATTCAGGCCGATGATGGTTGCCTGATCCACGGTAAAGTCGTGGTTTGCCAGAGCGGTGAGCAATGGGACAGGCTTATCGCTGATGAGCGCGTGGATCAGAAGAATCAATTCCTTGAACAAAAATATGGCTAAGATCGACTTTTCCAATGTGCTAAACCCATTTTTTAATACTTCACTTAATGTCAGGGCAAAACCTGAGCCCAGAAAAACAAAAGCCAAGCCCGCTGTGTCCTTTGATACCTTGCTTGATGAAGCCCAGCAGGACGAGGCAATAGACGCCCTGCCGGACATTCCTGTGTCTGACGAGGTGATTCAGGAAATGCTGGACGCGGTACATAGCGCGGGCGACGCCTTAAAGAACCGTCCCTTGCCCCAGGAGATACTGCGCTATAAGCAGGCAGTACGCGCCTTTATTCACTATATCGTGGGAAACGGCTATGATGTGGAACGCTATGTGTACGGCTCGAAACGCTCACGACAGGGCGAGCGTACTAAAATCATGGTGCGGGTGGTAGACAACAAACTTGAGCAGCTTGCCATCGGCATACTGGCCGGACAGATAACCCAGATGAATCTCCTCAACAGGCTTGAGGAGATAACCGGTCTGCTCGTAGATTTAATGCAGTAGCGTTGTGGAGTAAGTTATGGAAAAAGATAGCTATGAAGATATTGATGAAGAAGCTATAGCTGCGCTTGAGGACAATCCTGCTGAAAGCGAGTTTGAGAGCGCCATCATTGTTGAGGAGGGAACCCAGGCGGACTTGCCCGACATGCCGATCTATCGCCTGCGGCTTCCCTATTCTAACGAAATATTTTTCGCGGCGTACCAGGGCGAACCCCTCAAAGCCGGAAGTATGGTGCTGGTTTCCACGCGCTATGGCCGGGACCTTGCCCAGATCATAACCCCGATTCAGAGAGACAGCCTCAAAACCTTTTCAGACATAGCTCGCATACAACGCCCCGCTACCGACGCTGACCTTGAAAAAACTACCCGCAACAAGAGCCTTGAAGACGAAGCCTTTACTATCTGCCAAGAGAAAATCGCCAAGCGCAAACTGAACATGAAGCTCATCACAGTACACTATCTGCTTGAAGACTCGAAGATACTCTTCTTTTTTTCCTCGGATAACCGCGTGGATTTCCGTGAGCTGGTTAAAGACCTAGTGAGCGTCTTCAAGACACGGATTGAGCTGCGGCAGATCGGCGTACGGGACGAATCGCGGGTGCTGGGCGGCTTTGGCGTCTGCGGCCGGGCCTATTGTTGCCACACGATGTCAGAAAAGCTCAAACCAGTATCAATAAAAATGGCTAAGGAACAGAACCTTTCTCTCAACTCCATGAAAATATCCGGCTCCTGTGGACGGCTTCTCTGCTGTCTTTCCTATGAACACTGCTTTTACAGCGAACAGCGCAAGCTCGTCCCGCCAGCAGGCGGTAAAGTCCTCTACGACGGAACCCTCTGGAAGGTGGTAGACGCCAACATGCTCGCAGGCAAGGTCAAGCTTATTGCCGAAGACGGCAGAGAAGCCCAGCTTCCCTCAAACATATTTGAGAAAGTTGACGGCAGATGGCGGGTGAAAGCCTCTCGCTGATCAACTCCCTAGGCATAGACAAGGTGTAGCCCTGTACACCAGCCTTTCTTCTTCCGCGTTTTATGCTATGGTACTGTTTATGGAAATCATCACTTTAGGAAACGAACTACTCAGGAGAAAAGCCGAGCGGGTTACAGACATTGACAAAGAACTCACGAAAGTAGCCGAGGAACTTATTGTCGCCCTGCACAAAGGTAAGGGCGTGGGACTGGCCGGGCCCCAGGTGAGTCTTATGAAGCGCATCTTTGTGGTGCATGTTGAGAAGGACATTCCACGGGTGTTTATAAACCCTTCTATACTGGAAACTTCCCTTGAAACCGTAAAGTACGAGGAGGGCTGTCTTTCCATACCCAGGGTGTATGCCGACGTGATCCGTCCGGGCGCTGTACGGATTCAAGCGTGGAATGAAAAAGGTCGTGCCTTCACACTGGACGCGGAGGGCGTCCTTGCCCGCGTGATCCTACACGAATACGATCATCTGGAAGGAATACTGTTTATCGACCGGCTCTCAGAGCTTAAACGGAAGCGTATTATTACTAAGTTTGAAAGAACGCGAAAGGCATAATCGTGCGTGTTGTGTTTGCGGGCAGTCCCGCTATCGCGGTTCCGGCGCTGGAAGCGGTGTGCGTCATGCCTGACGTGGAACTTGTCGCTGTCCTGACTAACCCTGACAGTCCAAAAGGCCGGCATGACGCGAGCGAGCCTACTGATGTCGGCGTCGCTGCCGGGCGGCTTGTAGCACAAGAGACGCTTCCGATACTCAAGCCGCGCAAGTTGGACGCGGCGCTGCGTGAGGCCCTTGCCGCGCTCAAGCCTGAGCTGCTCATTTCCTTTGCGTATGGGCATATCTTCGGACCAAAGTTTCTGGCTCTTTTTCCTCTCGGCGGTATCAACATACACCCCAGCCTCTTACCGCGTTACCGGGGCGCGACGCCGATACAGGCGGCGCTGCTCCACCGCGATCATGAAACCGGCCTCTCAATACAAAGGCTGGCGCGGGAGATGGACAGCGGCGACCTCTTGTACCAAGAACGTATTCCCCTCAGCAACAGGGAAACTACCAAAAGTCTGAGCGCGTTCATGGCAACAAAAGCCATTGCCCCCTTATCCACCGTATTAAGCGCCATTGCTCAGGGTCGTGTTGAAAGCTATCCCCAGACTGGCAGCGTAAGTTACTGCGCCCCCATCGCCAAAGAAGAAGGGCGCATAGACTGGACACAAAGCGCGGAAGCTATCGACGCCCAGATACGCGCCTTTACTCCCTGGCCTTTGTCGTGGACACTCCACGAAAAGCAGTACCTCCTTGTGCTTGAAGCCGCGCCATATACTGAAGCGCCACATACTGAAGCGCCGGCAGGGACAATACTGGGCATAGACAAGCGGGCGGGGATACTGGTACAAACGGGAGATGGCGTCTTGTGCGTTACGCGCCTGCAATACCGTACGAGGAAGGCGCTTGAATGGCGCGCCTTCCTGAATGGCGCGAGAGATGTTCTCAATGCCCGATTCGTTTAAGGATGATGTATGAGCAATGTAATAGAAGGAAAAGAGAAGAAAGGTAGAAAAACTAACTTTGGGTTTGTTATGTTGATGGCTGTTTGCCTCATCGCGCTGACCGGCGTTATCGCGGTCGCGGTCTTCTTCGTTACAATACAGGGTGAGGAAGAAACCATGGTCCCCGATGTCAGGGGCAAGACCCTCACCGAGTCCCTGCTTGAGCTGCAAGTCAAAGAACTCTACCCTCGCATACAGCTTCGCTACACCCAATCCTCAGCTGACAAGGGTCTCATTCTGGAACAAGACCCGCAGGCGGGCGCTATTGTCAAAGCAGGCCGAAGAATCAACCTTGTGGTCAGCCAGGGCATGATTATGAACACGGTGGAAAACTATAAGGGCCGTAACATCGACGAAGTGCGAATAGACCTGCAAGCACTCTTCGCCTCATTGGGTATACCGCTCCTCACCCTCAAAGAGCCGTTTATGTACGAATACTCAAGCGAACCCGCTGGAACCATACTCCAGCAACAGCCCGAAGCCGGAACCAGTATCTCTGACCCCATTGTTCTGGAACTGGTGGTCAGTCGCGGCCCGGAAAACACCACGATACGCCTGCCTACTCTGACTGGTCTGTCTCTGGAGGCCGCGCTGGAAGAGATTGGTCACTCGCAGATCAACTTTAACTTTATCGTGCGGGAAGCGGCGGATAACGAGATACCGGAAACCGTGGTGGCGCAACGCCCGGAAGCCCAGTCCCTAGTCGCGGCAAACACGCTGGTTAATCTCACCTTGACCGCGCCAGCGTATCTGAGCGCCGGTGAAGTGTTCCGGGTGTTCAGCTACCCCATCACACGCAATCCTTACCCGCTGGCGACTCGGCTGGAAGCCCTGTTACCATCAGGCGAGCGCCGCCGTCTCATCAATGTGCTGTATCTGGGTGGAGAATTCGCGGTTCCATACCGCCTGCCCATTGGCTCGGTACTCATCCTCTCAATGCTTGATCGGGAAATACACCGTGAAACCGTTGTCGCGCCACGTGAAGACTAGCTGCCGGATCAGTGTTAAACACCGGATAATACGGTCAAAGGGTTTCATCAAAGACTTCTTTCCCCCTTCCAATGATGGTAGTACAGGAACTTCCCTAACACCGGCCAATCACCAAAAGTTCATCAGACCCTAATCTCCACTACCCAACCCTCTTACCCACCCTACCTAAGAGCCTAATCTACTATACCTAAGATGCTTATCTACACTAGCTAATAGCCTAATGTCCAATACTTAACCCTCTTACCTACTATACCTAAGATGCTTACATACCATACTTAATCATCTTATCTACACTAGCTAAGAACCTAATGTCCAATACTTAACACTCTTACCTACTATACTTAAGAGCCTTATCTACTATACCTAACCCTATTACCTACCTTACCTAAGAGGCTGATGGACAATAGTTTAGAGGATTATGCTTTGGCTTATTGGGTTGGCTTGTAGCTGGGTGTAGTTGCGTTGTCTGAGTCTGTTCAAAACGTTAGCGGGAACAGTTTAAGCTGTTCGTACATACCCTTAACCGTGTTGCTGGCGGCATCAGCAAAATGCTGGTGTTTCAGTGATGAAGGGACAATGACCCATTCCCTGACGTGGTAGATGTTGCCGTCCTTTTCCGGTTCGTACCGGCGCTTTTCACGGTGTCGATGTTGGTTTTGACATAGAAGCTGGCCATGCGCTGAGCTTTCTTACAAAAGTCATCCGCGTCGCCATAGATGCTGGTTATACTATCTTCGTCCATAAGATGGGTGTTTGGTCTATGCATGATAACCAGATGTGGGCAGGGGTTTCTTTATCTTGTTGAACTCATGTTATTACGCTACGTTATATCAGGATGATATATAGGTTTCGTCCACTAAAGCGTTGAGTATGTACACTATCGTTGAATATGTGGGTCTGGCTATAGGTCTCCTCATGTTTAGCTCTATAGCGGCGAATACAATCACCAGAGGGATGAAGTCTTTTCCCTAAGTGTACTGGTTTTTCTCGTAGTCTTTATGTTTATTCCCCGTGTACCTAACATAAAGAAGCAATAGAGGGAGGTATTGAGGATGAAAAGTCTTAAAACAAGGTTTTTTTTACTTTTTATTGGACTGAGTGCGGCGGCGGCTTTGGGAGTGGGGGTGATAATGTATCTCCAATACCAGCGTTACATCAAAACTACCTATCAGGACACCCTGAAGCGGGTGGCGGTCATGATCGAAAAACAATACCCGGGCTTAGCGGATCCTGCCTCTATTGAGCGGGAAGCGACAGTCCTGTCGGAGGAGTTTTGGACACTCTGCCAGGGATTTAGCTCTATCGCGGAATCGTTTGATATAGCGTTTATTTATTATGTGCGCAATGGCGGTCAATACCAATTCCTCTTATCTTCGGGGTTTACCCCTGATGACCTCAGCGACCTGCTGGAGCCGCTCTATGACGTTGAAGACATGGGTATCGAAGCGGATGTTGCCTACACCACCCGGACCATGCAGATAACCCCGCCTATGAGTACGGAAGCGTGGGGCGGTAAGGCGCTGCTGTCCGGGTTTCTCCCTATTGTTAAAAATGGGGTTACTGTAGGTATTGTGGGACTGGATTATGACGTGTCTTTCGTCAAGGCATTGGAGTCCCGCGCCTTATTCGCGTTTTGCCTCTCCTTCATCATCATGATCCTCGCTGCGGGAATTATCGCCTCGGTCGTTTCGTCCTCTCTCATTAAGCCTATAAAAGAAGTGGAACATATTGCCGGTTCCCTGGCGGAACTTAATTTCGAGGTGAACATAGCACATATACGGCAAGATGAACTGGGGGTCATGCAGCGGGCTTTGCTCCACATTCGAGACAGCCTTCAGAAGGCAATAGATAGCCTTCAATCCCACCTCTTAAAAATGACCAACAGCGGTAAGAAGCTCAATACCATCGTCGCCCAATCCTCCGACTCCCTTGAGGTCATCAATGGTTCCATGAATTCCGTGCAGACCAAGGCGGATTCCCAATTCCAATCCGTCAACCAGACCGTTGATTCTGTCGCCGCCATTATTGCCTCTATCCAGTCCCTAAACCACGCGGTCAAAACCCAAAAAGATCACATTGCCCAGTCGTCCGCTGCCATAGAACAAATGGTGGCTAATATTGCCTCTATCCGCTCGGTGGCTGTCCGGGCAGGGGAAACCACCACAGTCTTGAGCGCCTCCTCTGAAGCGGGGCATAAGCTCTTGTCCCAGCTTGCCCAAGAATTAGAACACATCCAGAGCCGTTCCGCAGCTCTGCAAAACGCGAACCAGACCATTGCCAATATCGCGGCTCAAACCAACATCCTGGCGATGAATGCGGCGATAGAGGCAGCTCATGCCGGGGAAGCGGGTCGAGGTTTTGCGGTGGTGGCCGGGGAGGTTCGGAAGTTGGCGGAACTGTCCAGCAAGGAGTCTACGGCGATTTATACTGAAATCAAGGGCATGGAAGGGGCTATTAAGCAGATAACCACGGTCTCAGGAGAAACCTTAAGCACGATGGATAGGATATTCAAGGAAATCAGCGCAATGAACGCCTCGTTTAGTATCATCCATACCGCAGTGGACGAACAGGCGGCTGGGGGCAGTCAAATCTTGCAAGGCTTACAGGTGATCCGAGATATGACGGAGCAGGTGCAGGAGGGAACCGGGACGATAGAGCAGGGGAGTGAGGTGATACACAAAGAGGTAGAATCGCTTAAAGGAGTCTCCCAGGAAGTAATGGAACAGGTGAAAGAGGTGAGGCTGGCCAGTCTGCATATAGGGGAATCCATGGAGAAGGCGAAGGGAATCGCCGGAGAAAATCATGGGTTATGAGCGGCTTGTGTGGCGCCCATATCCTCTGGATAGTACCGTTCCATGTGTGTCAGCACGAAAAACGTCGGGCCTTTTACCGCCAGCCAGCGTACCGGCGCGTAGCCTAAAAGCGCGGCGATCTGATTCATCGCCGAATCCGGCTTCTCCGCGAAAGCCAAACGGAAAATCGTCCTGGACACCACCACCGAGGGGGAATAGAAAGAATCCCCTTAAAAAGCCCTTTGGCCTTTACAGAATTACTGTCTATCAGCACGGCAAAGAGCAGGGGGAGGATGATAGTCAGAATCATGTACAGAAAACTATTCCCGATTGCGGTAAAAAACGTATGGTCTTTCAAGAGCCTCCCATAATTGTCGAATCCGGCCCAGGTTATTTCCCCGGGCAGAATGTCATGGAAACTCATAGTAACGGCGCTGAAAAGAGGATAAATCCAGAACCGCAAAGGAAAGTAGGATAGGCACGGGGCGTCTGCGATAGAGGAGGCCGCGCCGGCCTAGGCGAACAGAACTCTGAAGCGCCCGAATGGGCGCGGAATGTATACAGTCCTGTTAGACGAAGTGGGGTATACATTACCTTCCTATTCCACTTTGAACTTTGATACTTCTCTGACCAAAACATCAATGCTCTCCTTGTTCTGCCCACTGATCTCGTTGACTCGGCTCACCGCTATATTGATCTGTTCAGACCCAATGGCCATCTCGTTCATCCCATTGGCTATCTCTTGGGTTATCAGCTCCAGATTCTTCCCTTC
>JAISAE010000011.1 GCA_031266875.1 Treponema sp. | reverse complement strand
CGTCATCCGTTAGCCTTGACCCTGGAGCCGGGAGCCGGGAGCCGGGAGCCGGGAGCCGGGAGCCGGGAGCCGGGAGCCGGGAGCCGGGAGCCGGGAGCCGGGAGCCGGGAGCCGGGAGCCGGGAGCCGGGAGCGACGTATTCTGTCTTTTTACCTGCCGTTTTCAAAAGCATGAAATCATTCTAACCCTTACGCCGGACATGTCAAGAAGTAAAATCAGAAATTCAATAGCGATTTGACATTTACCCAAGCGGTCGCTTAACACACCTGGAACCGGCTTCTAGCGATGTTACCAAGCCGGAGCAGACTGACACGTGCTTAGTCTGCGGGCTGGCATAGCGTGCCGCGATTCGCGCCACCATGAGCGCCGTGCCTTCTACAATGGCGATGTGTTCTTCATGATGAATACGCTCAGCGAGCGCCGCCGCTGTATCGCTCACCAATACCGGTACACGACGCTGTAAAAGTATGGGGCCGGTGTCTGCGTCCGCATCCACCAGATGTACCGTACAGCCTGACTCTGGCTCGCCCGCGTCTAGTACCGCCTGATGTACCCGCGTTCCGTACATGCCGACGCCGCCGAACTTAGGCAGAAGGCTGGGATGCAGGTTGATGATACGACCCGCGTATTCGCGGATAATATCGCCCGCTAGTATTGAAAGAAAACCAGCGAGAACGATAAGACCAATGTCCCGCTCGTGGCAGAACTGGAGAATACGGTCTGATAGGTCTTGCCGCCGCTGTGCTATGGGCAGAGTCATGTTGGGCGTTTCGGCCAGCGCCTGAACATTGGCAAGCCACGCCCGTTCCAGCGCGTAAATACCAGTACGGTCTGCCATCGTTGCCACGATACGTCCGGCGCCAAGCTCGCCGTGCTGTCCAGCGTTGATAAGCGCCTGTAGGTTACTGCCATTTCCAGACACAAGTACGAGTATGTTAACAGTGTTTTGCATGAATTGAGCATAGCACGAACCCACAATTCAAGTATCACCCTTTGTTGTGCGTGTCTGACCCTTTTAGCCAATTCAATTCAACGGCCTATACCTGGGAAGCATAGCTCCAGAATAGCAGTCCGCGGTATCTCAACTACGTCCGTCCTTCCCTGCCGGTGGTGGTATAAGCCGCCGAATTCCCAGTCTTCAGCCTGTTTAACCATGCCAGCCTGCTCGGGATTCTTGTCTATATAGTCAAATACCCGCGCAAACTGCCGCGCATCATTGATAATCTTCGAGAAAAACCGTTTTCCCCATAGATGGCCGCTCTGCTTGTTATGTATCTTGTTCCAGTATTTTGCGAAATTACCCTTGATCCATTGCATTATTTTGGAAAGGGACTGCCCGCGCTCTGGTTTGATGAGCAGGTTGATGTGGTTATCCATAATACAGAAGTTCAAAAGCTGAAACGGGTACTTTTGTTTCGCTTTTTTGATGAAGGTCAAGAACATAGTCTTGATGCGCGACGGCTTTAGGTCCATCTCGTTACGGTTAATTTCCGAGGTAACGTAATAGATTGCTCCGTCCAGGAATTGTCTTAATGGTCTCATAGCTATGATAAGGTTCCGGGATGGTCTTTTGCTTCAGTCTGATGTCTGGCACTAGCACTCGCCCACTACCCAAGCCGGTTTGAGTGTCTGGCACTCAGGCCTGAGCCTGTCGAAACAAGCGACCATTCGAGTGTCTGGCACTATGACCTGCGACACGACGCGAAACAGGTTCTGAGACTCCCAGAATAGATTCGGTAAAACATGGAACTTGTGGAGCTTGTCGAAACGACTGCGGCAAGTTCAGCAAAGCAACACTAAGCGCTGCTATGACGCCAGCGTTTGATGGGTTTCTTTAAGCTGTTGTCTGATGGGGAGGCTTTGCGGACACTTCTTCTCACACGCGCCACACCCAACACAGGCAGCGGCATTCTCGTACTTGCGCCACTCAACCTTACCGATCTGCGCGTAGTTCTGCTTGGCATAGTCGGTGAGCTTGTATACACGGTGATAGTTCATCAGTGTGAAAATCTCCGGTATATTCACGTTCTTTGGGCAGGGCAGGCAATACTTACAGCCCGTGCAGTAGAGGCCCATGAGCCGCTCGTTTTCACTTATCATGGCGGAAAGATGTCCCAGTTCCTCCTCGCTGAGCGGACTGGTGTTACTGGCGATGGCGATGTTTTCCTCCACCTGTTCTATGCTGCTCATGCCAGATAAGGCGATGTTGATGTTAGGGTTACTGAATACAAAGCGGAGCGCGACTTCGGCTGAACTTTGCGGCTTGACAGGCAAAAGTTTTTGTATGGCCTCCGATGGCGCACCAAGTCTGCCGCCGCCCACTGGCCCCATAACCACGGTTCCTAGTCCATGCGTATGCGCGTACTCAAGTCCCGGCCCCTTGTCCTGGTCCAGAAAGTTATACTGGCAAAGTACAGACTCAAGTACGCCCTCACCGCGCTTGAGAATCTCGATCAGCTTCTCGCCCTCGGCGCTGCCTGCCTCACGGTCATGGAAAGAGAAAGAGATGTGCTTAATCAGCCCCTGGTCTTTGAGCTTACGCGCACGGTCAAGGGGGCCGTCAGGCGCACAGACGCTGTTAATAAAGGCGTCGTAGCTGATGCCCCAGAAGTGGTAGAAGTCGATATAGTCAGTACCGAGCCGTTTCAGCGAATTCTCCAGCCGCCTCTCATAATCATCGCCGGACTTATTCTGGATTGGGTTCTTGGTCGAGAGGTATACGTTACCCCTGAAGTCCTTTACCGCCTTGCCCAGAATAGGCTCGCTCTGCTGATCGCAGTAGTATGGGGCTGTGTCATAGTAGTTTACGCCTGCGGCGTAGGCTCGCTGTATCATGGCGATGCTCTTGTCTTCATCAAAGATCGTCTTACCGTCTTTCTGATAGCTGGGCAGTCGCATACAGCCAAAGCCCAGACGGGAAACCATATCGCTGGTTTTCCCAAATTTAACGTATTGCATAGTTACCTCCGATTGCTGTGTCCTTCTTAGACAAAAGCAGTGTAACATATTGAAAACGTGTACACAAGTTCGGTATAACGTGTCTCGACCGATGCGTCTCTGGCACCAACACAAAAACGGCTGAACATCACATCTAGTATGCGGTGTCTGGCACGATGCGTCGACCTCACGTTATTTACCTACGCAAAAACGGCTGAACATCACATCCAGTATGTCGGCGGTGGATACCTCGCCGGTGAGTTCGCCGAGGGTGTTCACCGCGTCCCGAAAAAGCGGGGCGATGATGTCCAGAGGCTCTTGCTGATCGGCGAGGGAGAGGGCTTCTTCCAGTGCGGAAAGAACAGCGTCAATACAGGCTTTCTGTCGTTCTGTGGCTATACCAATGGTTTTTGCCTGAGCATCGCTGGCGGGCAAGGACAGGGTTGCGGCTATGGTGGCGCAGAGCGCGTTGAGACCCGCACCGGTTTTGGCGCTGCTGGCAATATAGTCGTCAGGGGCGGACGAGGCGCGGTCGGTCTTGTTCCACACGGCGATAAGCGGGCGACCAGCGTGATCGCGCAGAAAGGCAGTGTCTTCGGCAGTGAGGCCGACTACGCCGTCAACGAGGTAGAGGATGAGGTCAGCGGCAGCAAGCAGATTCAGACTGCGTTCTATGCCGAGCTGCTCAAGCGTGTCAGACGAGGCGCACAGGCCGGCTGTGTCAACAAGACGTATTGGAATGTTTTCAATTGAAATGAATGATTCTACCCAGTCTCGCGTAGTGCCGGGTACGTCGGTAACAATGGAACGTTCTTCTTTGATAAGCATATTGAAGAGGCTGGACTTGCCCGCGTTGGGGCGTCCGGCAATCACCACCAGAGCCCCGTCGTGATAGAGCTTTTCCATGCAATAGGAGGTGGCAAGTGCGCGTATGCGCGACAGAGCTTCCTCGGCAAGCAGGCGATCCGGCAGTCCCGCGACTTCCTCAGCGCCGCCTTCGTCCTCCGAGTAGTCCAAAAACAACTCGGTTCCGGCCAGAACCTGTACAAGAAGACGTTTAATGTCATGGATTTCCTGCTCCAGACCGCCGGCTAGCCGGTTCACTGCGTGTTCTCGCGCACATTCGGTTTTGGCGGAAACTAGTTCCATCACCGACTCGGCGCGGGTGAGGTCCAGCTTACCATTCATGAAGGCACGGAAGGTGAACTCCCCGGGCAGTGCCTCACGAAACCCCGCGCCACGCAGAACACGCAGTATCGAGCGTATAGTGGCAATTCCGCCGTGGCAGGAAATATCCGCGCCATCTTCGCCGGTGTAACTGCGCGGGGCGTGGTATACCGAAACCAGCGTTTCGTCGATCCGCTGACCGTTACTATCGACTATCCAGCCATGTATAACGCTGTTTCCTTTGGCGGTAAGGAGCTGTTTTGGACGGGAAAAAACCGTGGATAAGAGGGCGAGGGCGTCTTTGCCAGAACTTCTGATGAGGGCGAGGGCGGTTTCGGCGAGCGGCGTTGCCAATGCCGCGATAGGCGCGTCGTCACCATAGGTTGCGCTAGTAATGGCGGCGCTGTCATTGACACGGTTCATCGCAGTACACCGCGCCGTGGCTCTTCATCGCAGGCATGGACAAGGCCGGTACGCAGAAAACACCATGGCGCACCAAAACCTACCCATAAGCCAAGAGCGCCGGCAAGCAGGAACTCGGCAAGGCTGGTATAGGGCGAACCCATGCCCCACAATGGGTTCGCCGCAAACAGCGTGTGTTCACCGGGCAGGACAAGGCGCAGAAACAGAGCAATAGCAACCGCGATAATCAAGCCCAGCAGATAACGTGAAGCAAGTACCGCATAACAACGCGGCCTTTGTCCAACAGCGCGGGCGCTGAACGGCGCGTGTTTCAGACACAGGCTGTAAGCAGCGCCAAGTCCCAGCATGATACCGCCAAGCATCACATCCACGCCTAACATGTTCATTAGCAGGGTAAGCGCGGCAGCACTGATCGTGCGGGCGCGGGTTCCACCACGATCAAGCAGGCTGCTTATGCGCGGTTCCAGAACATAATACAGTATCAGCACAAGAATGCCCAAAAGCCAGCCCGCCAGTATGTCTGTGGGAAAGTGAACACCCAGATACAGCCGCGTAAACGCGATGAGGAGTATAATGCCAATGGCGCAAGCCCACACAAGCCGGCGTCGCCGCGCAAAATGGGCATTTGTTCCCGCTGTTAGCCAGCTTGCCAGAAAGCCCCAGAAAGTGAGGGAAAGCTGGGCGTGGCCGGAGGGAATCCCGTAGCTCGACTCAAACGCCAGCCCAAGCGCCGGCTCAAAGTTAAAGGGTCGCGGCTGTTTCAGCAGGTCTTTCGTAAAGACATTGAGCGCCGCTGATAAGAGGAGCAGGAATAAACAGCGTATGCCTTTCTTTTCATCAATACACCAGAACAGCCAGAGCAAGATCGGCAGATAAAACATTTCAGCGCCCAGCAAGGTAATCGCTTTCATAAGAGCGGTGAGCGCCGGGCTTTCTATGGTCTGGATAGCTTTAATGAGGTCGATTCCCCAGAAGTAGAGCTTCAAGAGCGGCGAAAGTTCCGCCGCGCTCAAAGCTCCGATAACAGCGTCGTTCATCGGGGAAGCATAGCCACGCCAGG
Organism: Treponema sp.; assembly: GCA_031266875.1. Taxonomy (GTDB): domain Bacteria; phylum Spirochaetota; class Spirochaetia; order Treponematales; family Breznakiellaceae; genus JAIRMT01. The sequence goes on along the minus strand of JAISAE010000011.1, from coordinate 23,055 downwards.
CAGGGGGCGAAGACTCCTAAAGACCAGGTACTTGAAGGGGTGAATATCAAGCGCATTGGGGTACCAACCATTCAGCTCATCAGTATCAACAATATTGAGCGCCGGATAATAGTAGATAGGCAGAACCACGCCCCGGTCAAGCAGCAGCTTTTCCGCCTCAGCAAGGGTTTGCAGGCGCTGCTCGCCTTCCTCGTTCATGGCTTTTTCCATAAGCTTTTCATAGTCAGCGTCATTGTACTTCGCGTCGTTCAGGTTGGAATCTCGTCGCCACATCTGTAAAAAAGTATACGGGTCAGGAAAGTCTCCGATCCACGTTGAGAAAGCAATGGTATAGTCGTTCTGCTTGACCGCGCCAAAATACTGGTCATAGGGTACGACCTGCACCCGCGTCTTCACGCCGAGCGCTGTCCATGCGCTTGTCATAAACTCCACAATACGCGCCGCGTCCTGCGACGGCGTAATCTTAATCACGAGTTCAGGTAGACCCACGCCCTGGGGAAAGCCTGCCTCACCCAGAAGCCGGGCTGACTCTTCAGGATCAGTGGTATCAAGGTCATCGACTTCTGGATAGCCCGGAATAGGATACACAAGCGTTCCCGCTGGAAGGGCGTATATAGAGCGGATTTCTTCCCAGGGCAGGGCAAGGCTCAGTGCGCGCCGGACGCGATAATCGTTCCATGGAGCGCTGACTGAACGGATGAAGTAATAATGAGTGGCAAACATGGCATTGAACGAAATACCGCTCGAATCAACGAGCGTGTCAAGGTTTACATTGCCGATGATCCAGCGAACTTCGCCGCTATTCCACAGTAAGGACGCCTCATCAGCGTCTTTGGCGAAACGTGCGGTGAGCTTTTTCAGCGCCACATTCTCGGCATCCCAATACTGATCATTCTTAACCATAACAATACGGGAGCTATCCTGCTCCTGTATCCTGAATGGGCCATTGGAAATGGGCGGCTCTCTGTTCCAGTTTTTCTTATCCAGCATGGACGGGTGAATGGGACTGAACGAGTGATGGCAGAGCATACTGGGGAAGAACGAGGCCGGAGCTGTCAGGCGTACAATCAGGGTCTGTGCGTCCGGCGCTTCAATGCCAACCCTGCTGGCGTCGCGCTGGCGGCCAAGCCGGTAGTTCCGGGCGCCCACGATAATGTCAAAGAGGGAGGAATAGGGGGACTCACGCGCTGGACTGAGCAGGGATAGCCAAGCCGTGCGGAAATCCTCAGCCGTAACCGGATCGCCGTTCCAGTATTTGGCGTCATTGCGGATTGTGAACGTCCACTGTTTCTTATCCTCTGACACCTCCCAGTGGTCAGCCAACGCCGGCACGGGCGACATGGTATAGGGATGATAGGAAAAAAGCCCCTCGTAGAGTGCTGTAAAAAGCTGGGCTTCATCGGCAAGGTATGCCTTGCGGATGTCAAGTTCCATATTCCCGGATGAAAAGCTTATTGTAAGCTCATCGCGCACAGTTGCGCGGGGACGCGGGGGTGTTGTAAGCTTCGGCTCTTCGCTCTCCTGCGCCCCCAGTATCTCGCAGGAAAGAAACGCTACTATGAGCGCCACCATCAAGCCTCGTGGCCTGAAACTGCCTGTTGTCATATATCTGCCTCCATGAATAAGACGTACTGTATCGTCGCGTCTTTATGTATGAGCAAGTTTAAGACGCATTGGAACTATCGCGCAAGACAGCTCCACATACGATTACGCCTCACTCAGCGTCGAACCCCTGTTTTGAACTGGACGACCTTTTCCTTCTGACTAAGATATTCTGAACGCTGCTGGTTTGCCTTGACCAGCGCATTCTTGATAGCTGATAGTTCCGGTTTTATGCCCTTCACGTGGCTGCGAGCGTCGGCCTTAACATGAGACTTAAAATAATCATCCAGCCCTACGAGGGTTTTGTAACGCTTCTGCAGGTCCAGGAGCCGCTGATCAAGCGTCTCAAGAAGCTGGGGTTCGATCTGCGTCTCCGTGCTGCGTACTATTGACGAGCAGCTCTTGGCGCTGGCCTCTAAATCAAGCATGAAGTTCTGGAAACTCACCTGTTCATGGACCAGACTTCCGCTGTCGCTATCAACATATTTAATCTCATAGATGCTCTGCTCATTTCTCAGTTTCAGCTTCAATATCCACACGAAAAATTGTCGTAACTTTCTCCACACGCTTCTCTTCTGCTTCTCAAGCTGCTTTTGGTTCTCATCAAATTTGAGCCAGATTTCACTTAAGGTGGAGGCAATACTTCCAATCGCCTGAAGCCCTTCAAGCAAAAACGTTTTCAGAATTACTTCTTTGGGCGGCTTTGGCTTTTCTTCAGGAACAATCTTGAGTTTATCCAGCGCCTTTGCCTGCTCGACGCTTCCTTCTGGGGAATAATCTTCCTTCAAAACTTCTTCCGCGAGTTCCGGGTAAAACAGACTTTTCGGTATGGATTTCACGGCTTTCTGTTTTATCAGGTCCAGCGTTGGGGTTTCTTCCATGTCTGCCAGTACGGATCTTCGCAGTTCGAGTTTGTACACCTCTCGATTATACTTCTGTATGCTGTTTAGGCGTTTGTTGATGGAACCGATCATCTTCATCAGGCTGCTGAGCGTTCCATTGATAACGCTTTGGGTGGTATGGTCTCCACTAAACCGCGCCGTGAACATTAACTCAGCGACTGCGCGGGTATTGATATCCTCAGCGTCAGCCGCAAGATGTCCCCAGTTAATGTAGTTTATGAGATTCCGTATACGTCGAACCCGTTCAAGCGTAAAAAACTTCGTGTTGAACTGGCATGAATTCACCAGAAGGCTAAGCTGCTTATCGTAGCTCGCCAGTCTGATGCTGAGTTGTTCTTGTTTTTCAGATTCAGAAAACGCTTTGGTTTCCGGTATCTGAATCTCCTCCGACTTGGTTTCGGACTTGTATGGGTCTTCGCTCACTATGCACTTCCTGAGAAGGAAGGTGTACAATGTAGAGAATGCGGTTTGAAAAGCGTGAACCTCGTCTTGTAATTTAGGCAGTTCAGAGGTTTTAAGCCACACCAGCCAGGCGTCAAGAGCTTCGGCAAGTTTTTTTTGATAGTCATCACCGATACTGTTCATTCTTAATATATCGGAAATAGAATGTCAGACAAATAGACAAGATGCTGAATCAGATAAGGCGCTGCTCGTCCTTAACAGAGTATGAAACACTATCTGCTGTTATGCTGTGTCCTGCTGTGTATATGCGCGTGTGCGCGTATTGAGGATGGCGTAGCTCTGTATGAGATCGAGTTTCCGGCCATACCAGAGGCGTGGCGTGAACTGCTGGGGGAACCGCGCTGGCAGGTCGAGTGGATAAGTCCACAGGGGCCTGAATCGCTTGAAAGCAGCGTCAACGCAGCGACGCTGGCGCTCATCGAAGAGTATACCAATCCCATCATCGCGTACCCGTTCTGGCCAGAACAGGGGCTGCGGCCAGACATGATGAAACCAGCAGGCGCGCTCTTTCCGTTTGATGTGGAAGGCAAACGGATACCGCTTTCATGGCAGGGCGGGGTTGAGGCGCTGGTGTATCGGGAGCTTACCTCCGCTGCAGTACACGCAAACAAGGAATCAAGGCTGCCCATTTACTTTAACTGGCCTCGGTTCCGGGAACTGCTGGCCGACCCCAGTCTTAAAGAGGAAGTTCGCAGCGACCCGTGGCTTGTAGACTGGAAAACGGTTTGTCTGAAAACAGCGCAGTCGGGTTTTGACAAGCGCCATATCGTGCCGCGCAAGACTGAACCCCTGCTTGTTCCGCTAAACCCCGATACCCGCTGGATCGGGGCTTCACCCTTCGCCCCGCCTTTCACCCAGACCAGCGGCGAAAGTCTCAGGCTTGAGGTTTCCAGCGCGATTGACACCTATGTTTGCGCGGAGGGAATACTTCGCTGTACTCAGGGCGCGTGGATATGGCAAAGCTGGAACAAGGCCAGCGACGATTCCGCTTTGCCCGGCAATCTGTCGCGCTTCTAGGGTTTTACGCAATCAGGAACGACACCATGACTAACCAGCTGGTTCTCATCGCCAGCGCCCACGTCTGACACCACTGAGCGGCGTCTCCTCCGCGCCGCCTGTGCCTCTGGCATCACTCATCGGCGTCTCCTCCGCGCTATCTGTGCCTCTGGCACCACTGAGCGGTATCTAGCCCGCGCCGCCTGTGTCTCTGACACCACTGAGCGGTGTCTCCTCCGCGCCGCCTTTGTCTCTGGCACCACCGAGCGGTGTCTAGCCCGCGCCGCCTGTGCCTCTGGCACCACTGAGCGGTATCTAGCCCGCGCCGCCTGTGCCTCTGACACCACCGAGCGCAGTCTCGTCCGCGCTATCTGTGCCTCTGGCACCACTGAGCGATGTCTAGCCCGCGCCGCCTTTGTCTCTGGCACCACTGAGCGGTATCTAGCCCGCGCCGCCTTTGTCTCTGGCACCACTGAGCGGCGTCTCCTCCGCGCCACCTTTGCCTCTGGCACCACTGAGCGGCGTCTAGCCCGCGCCACCTTTGCCTCAAATGAAACTTTGTTTGCCACGAATAAAACTTCATTTGCCCCAAACAAAACTTTGTTTGCCTCAAACAAAACTTCATTTGCCACGAATGAAGTTTCATTTGCCCCAAACAAAACTTTGTTTGCCACGAACGAAGTTTCATTTGCTCCAGACAAAACTTTGTTTGCCTCAAACAAAACTTCGTTTGCTACGAACAACATGGAGGCGCGGGGCGCGACAGTGTGGTTGTACTGGAATCCTCACGATTCCTTGCTCACGCTTTCCATAAGTTGCGCCCGCTCTTCTTCAAAGACGGCGCGCCCATGTTTCGCTCATACACAGCTTCTCGTATGATAGAACCGTGCAGCCCCTGAATGAGCATAGGTACGCTTTTCGCGCTGCTGGTGTGTTGAGCAGGGGAACCGCGCCGCTTTCCCCCTGACACACCGGACATGAAACAGCGGCGTTATCGTTAACCGCGCAGGCGCGGAACGCCTTAGTCTCTGAGGGGAACTGAATCCGTACTTCAAGAGCGATGTAAGACTTGTACATGGGCTTGATTTAATCAGTGCTGGCTCAGGCAATTAAGCCCTGAATCCGCTGTGCCGCATAGTGCGTAACAACTTCAGGGTATACAATTTGATGTACAGTTTAAGACTATCCTGATCCAGACGTTTCAGCGCGAGTGAATTCTCAATTAAACCATCAGCGGTTTCATTAAGAAAATCCTCGTTTATCTGCGACAGCTTATATAGAGGCGCGTTCCGGCGCATCCGGTTACGAATCAGTCTATTCACCTCGCTTATTTTCTCATCCTTATCTTTTAATGGCCTCGCCCACTTCTCGTACAAGCGTATCAGGTACCACTCCAAGGTATAGCCTTCAGGAACCAGCGCGGCCTCAAGTTTGCCGCACACCAACTTGAGGGTAACAGGAACTTCTTTCGAGGCAGCGGGTTGGACAGAGGTGGGTTGCTGACTGCTTTCCATTTTTTTCTTTTGTTTCCGAAAAAAGATGATAATCTTTACAATAAAAGAGAATGTATACAGTAAGGGCAGCCGTTCCCGAGCCTCGCTGAGCAGATTTTTTTGATTGAGAAAAAGCAGGGTCGAGAGCGGATAGAGCTTATCCGTATCCTTGTTAATCAGCTTGGAAAATTCGGTATAGCCTTCCCATGAGCTGTCCATCTCCTTGTAGAGCTGGGATATTTGTTTATACTCCAGCATCGCGGCAAGGGGCGGAATCAGGGAATGGAGGTAATGCCAGAGTACAACCTCAAACACGCTGGGATCGGTCATGGATTCTTCGGTTTCATATTCCAGCAAGATGTCTTCCCAGTGGTCAACAATCGCGTCTTTGAGGATCGGCCGGGCGTCAAGCAAATAGCGAACACAGAGCAGGGGCAACTTCTGTTTCAGAAGATACCATTGCTCATCATTCTTTTGATCATTGATAGTGATGAGCTGGGGAACCTTGTCTTCTTTCGCCGTACTTATTTCATCAAGGAAGCTGAACAGTTCTTCTGGGGTGTAATGCTTTATCAATAGTGGTCGGCCATCACTACCTAAAAAGTTGGCGATCTGTTCAGCTTTAAACAAATAAGGTGTTCTCCCAAGCAAGATAAGCAACTCTCGAAAGGAGGATTCTTTATCCTTTCTCTTTTTAGCGATCTTGTTATAAAACGAGTTGAATTGTTCTATGATATAGGTTGCTTGCAGAATCGTACTCTCATCAGGGGAAAGCATTTTTTTGTTTTGCAGATCATTCTTTACTTCACCGCAGAAAGAAAGCCATAAAAGATATGAGCTTTCCTCGCCTTGCATGAGACTGTCGGCAGCCTCGTTGGGCTTTTGGATGAGTGTATTCAGCATATCCCGTGGATATTCTTCCCTTCCGTTGAAGTAATGACTAAGCTTTTTCTGAAAAAAATCCTGGTCTAAGCCTTTTAGCAGATGATACCGCACCCGCACAAACGCCGCTTCCAGAAATTCGTTAGATGATATTGTTGAGCCAAGAAGCAGTATGGAACCAAGTGAATTGGGGAAACTCATGCTGATAAGCGCGTCCTGGGGAGGCAGCTCTTCCAGCTGCGCGGCCAGCTCATTCACGTCAATAAAGGTAACTACTTCTGAAGGTAACGATATTTTTAGAGAGAGTTCGCTGGGAAACGGTGGAATCTTTCCACTTTCCGGCAGCTTAAAGGCGGCCTGGTAAATATTGTCTATCAGGGAGGTGCAATACTTGGGGAGATACAGGCAGCGGTCTTTACCTTTTTCCTGAAAGCTACAGGTTCCCGCGTCCGTAAGCGGCTTAAGCTCCTCCCAGAATTTGGTTCTTGTTCCTGTTGACCAGTTCGTCCATTCTACATGCTCATTGGCGTGATGCTTAGCGTACCGTTCAAGGAAGTCAAGAAACTCATTTATTTCTATGATGGGAGAATGTTTTTTTTGCGCGTACATGGTCAGAATCGAATACAGGGAATAGAAATCAGCATCTTGAATCATAATTACCTTATAATATTAGACCTGGTGTTCGCGTAATCCATAACCCTCATCACGGCAATTAGCGCTGTCTCCGATTGGTTCCACATGGATCATAATATCGTACACTTCTACCCGTTCCTTGATAGCCCTTTCAACGGCTTCGGCGATTGTATGTGCCTCCCTTACCGTGAGCGCGGGATCGACCTCAATATCGATATCAATGTCCCAGAGACCGGCGATGCGCCTCATACGAGTGCGATGAGGATTCCCTGCGCCGCGTACCGAATGAACCGCCTCAAACACGACATGGTAGGATTCTTTGGTGCTGCCGTCCATGAGTTCAAGGTTTGTTTCCAGAAAAATCTCAACCGCCGCCTTGATCACCCATAGCCCTACAAGGAGCGCCACAACGCTGTCAATCGCTCCAATGCCGGTCAGCCGTGAAAGGAACAGCCCTACCAGCACGGCAAGCGAAATACCCACATCAGCAGCCATGTTCTTCGCGTTGGCCCTGAGCATGGATGAATCAGCCTTGTTCCCCAGAATATCCTGGGTCCACGCAAGGACAAGCTTACCCCCAATGGAGACGAGCGTTACCACCAGCGCGGCTGTGTCTGGCACCGGGCGCGTGTCGCCGGTGAAGAGTTGGGACGCGGAGCTGAGCGCAAGCTGGGCGCCGGCAAAGAACAGCGCAAAGGACAGGAGCGCGGTTGCCACCGTTTCCGCCCGCCCATGGCCCCACGGGTGTTCCGCGTCAGCGGGCCGCGAAATCACCACCGCTACGGCCAGAGACAAGGCCGCGATACATACGTCCACAGCAGAATCAATGCCGTCCCCAAGCACAGCAAGGCTTTCTGTGTACAGACCAAAGCTGATCTTAAGACCGGAAAGAACCAGATTCCCCACTAAGGCAATAAGCGAGGCAACTTTGATAAGGCGCGCTTTATCCTTTGATTGGAGCATCTTACTTCTCATGGCGCTTGGCTTCGCTCCAGAACTCTTCCATAAGTCCAATATGTTCTCTGCTCATTTCTCTGCCGCTTTCTTTCATGCGCCGCTCAATAAACTTGAAGCAGCGGGAAAAATTGCTGTTTGCCCGGGCAAGCGCGATTGACGGGTCAACCTTGAGGAAATGGCAGAGGTTCGCCACCACAAAAAGTACATCGCCCAGCTCATCCTCAAGATGAGCTTGCGAGGCTTTTTTACCTTCCTCTGTAGTCTCTTCAGTAAGCGCGTTCATTGCTTCGCTGCTTTCGTTTAGCTCTTTCTCAAACTTATCGCAGACACCTCTCACATAGAACCAATCAAAACCAGCCTTAGCCGCCTTTTTCTGAAGCCTGTAGGCGCGTTCCAGAGGCGGTAGTCCCTCATGCACCTCGTCAAGTATCGACTCTTTAGGCTCTCGTCCTTCCTGCTCAACCTTAATCCGCGCCCAGTTCCGCAGTACCTCGTTACTATCCTTAACCTTCTCATTACCAAACACATGAGGATGCCGCCGTACGAGTTTTTGCGAGACCGTCTCAAGTACGTCAGTCACGGAGAAGCATCCCTCCTGCTCGTACATATATGCCAGCATGGTTGTAACAAGGAAGATATCGCCAAGTTCCTCCTTGATATGTTCAGGGTCTTGCTCCCCAATGGCTTCAATACATTCATAGGTTTCTTCTACTAAACTACTGCGGAGACTGAGCGGTGTCTGTTCCCGATCCCAAGGACAACCGTCTGGCGCACGTAAACGAGTAATAATGTCGTATAAGCCTTTGAAAGCTTTGGTTTCAGGTTCAGGTTTTTCTACTTTCTCAGTCATAAGTAATAGTATAACGAAAAGGCTGATGGTTCGTCAACACCCACTTTTTGGTAAGATAACACCAGCGTTATACTTTCCAACTCCAATCTGCCCCCTTCTGACTTCCATCTGCCCCCGCTGGACTCTAATCTGCCACCTCCGAAATTAAGTCTGCCCCCGACAGAAAGCAATCTGCCTCCGCTAGAAGTCAGTCTGCCTCCGCCTGACTTCCATCTGCCCACGCTGGACTCTAATCTGCCTCTTTCTGTCTTCAGTCTGCCCCCTGCATAAATCAATCTGCCCCCGATAGAAGTAAATCTGTTCCCTTCTGATTTCCATCTTCCTCCGATTGACTCTAATCTTTTACCGTCTGATTTCCATCTGACTCTAACGTAAATCAATATTTCCCCTATGGAAGCAAATATTCACCCGCTGAACTTCTATATTCCTCCGGTAGAAATAAATCTTCCAACGACTGATTTCCATCTGACTACAGCATAATCTAATCTGTTCCCGTCTGACTTCCATATTCCTCCGATAGAACTCACTCTTCACCTGTCTGGATTCAATCTTTCTCCAACAGACTTCCATACTTCCCGCCGAAGTTAAATGTTTAGGGAGGATAACTCCAAAGTTTAGCTCGGCGGATTCAACCTTTCCCCGATGAAGTTCAGTATTCCCCCGCTGAACTTCGGCCTGATATAGCCAAAGTTCAGTCCACACACGATGAACTTCGGCCTGATATAGCCAAAGTTCAGTCTGCACACGATGGGCTTCAATGTTTGAATAGGATACCCCCAACGCTTGGTGAGGCGACTTCAGTGTTTGGGTTGTGAGAAGCTGAACGAACTGGGGATAGGCTATTACTATATTATCGGCATGAAGAAGTAGAGGATGGCCACTCACATAATGAGTGGCCTCCTACTCGAACTCCCCTACAAGGTCAGTAGGCGGTTCAGGCGTTTTACAAAATCGGCGGGGTCTTTGAGTTTTATCCCTTCTACAAGCAGGGCTTGATCGAGCAAGACGCCGGCGGTATCGGCGATTCGCGCTTCATCTTCAATATCCTTGATACGGGTTACAATGGGGTGATCGCCGTTTATCTCAAGAATGGGCTTTATGTCGGGAACCTCAGCCTGTCCCATGGCTCTGAGCATCTGCGCCATCTGGAGTGACGGGTCATTCTCGTCGGAAACAATGCAAGAAGGGGAATCAAGGAGGCGGCGGGACAGTTTCACGTCCTTAACCCGATCTCCCAGGGATTTCTTGATCCGGTCAATCAGCGGCTGTATTTCCTTCTCAGCATTCTTATCCTTCTTCTTGCCCAGTTCCTCGTCAGCGCCAGCGCGGTTCACGGCTTTGATATCCCATTTCTTGTACTTGCCGATTTGGGGGATAACAATGTCGTCGATCTCGTCGTCCATGATAAGCACTTCGAGCTCTTGGGCAGCACAAGCCTCAAGGAGCGGGGAGGCGCGGAGGGTTTTCTCATCGCCACCGGCAATGTAGTAGATGCTCTTCTGATCGCTCTTCATGCGGGAGACATAGTCGGCAAAGCTCACCTTGCCTTCCTGGGTGCTGCTCTTAAAGCGCACCAGTTCAAGGAGCGGATCGCGGTTGCCCCAGTCCTGATACAAGCCCTCTTTGAGAGGCCGGTTAAATTCGCCGATGAAGGTATCCCACTTTTCCTTGTTGTTCTCCGCCAAGCTCTTAAACTCGCTGAGGAGCTTGTTTATTGAGGCGTTTTTGATGTTAAGCAGAATTTTGTTCTGCTGAAGGATCTCACGACTCACGTTCAGCGGCAGGTCTTCTGAGTCAATCACGCCCCGGACAAAGCGCAGCCAGCTTGGGATGAGTTCCTTGTCATCGTCAGTGATAAAGACCCGCTTCACATAGAGCTTGACTCCGGGCTTATAGTCCACGTTGTACAGGTCAAAGGGCGCTTTCTTTGGTACATAAAACAGCGTTGAGTATTCGAGCGTGCCTTCGGCGTGGGTATGCAGATAAAAGAGCGGCTCATCACTGTCATGGCTGAGCTGTTTATAGAACTCGTTGTAGTCTTCTTCCTTGAGTTCAGCCTTGGGCCGCTGCCATATTGCCGCGCCGGAGTTGATTTTGTCGGTTTTAGTCTGGCTTGACTTAACCTTGCCCTTATCGTCGTACTCGTTCTCGTCGTAGGTGAGATAGATGGGGAAGGCCACATGGTTTGAGTAACGCTTGATGATGTCTTCGATAGACCAGCGGTTTGTGTATTCAATGCCATCCTCGTTGAGGTGCAGGGTTACGGTGGTTCCCTGGGTTTCACGGGAAGCGGGCAGGATATCAAAGCCATCTTTGCCGTCGCTGAGCCACTTCCACGCCGCGCCTTCGCCGGCCTTGCGGCTAATAACCTCAATACGCTCCGCGACCATGAAGGCTGAATAGAAGCCCACTCCGAACTGGCCGATCAGGTTGGAGTTTTTCTTTGCGTCGTCGCTGAGTTTTTCGAGAAAGGTTCGCGTTCCCGATCGCGCAATGGTTCCGAGCGACTCGATCAGGTCGGTTTCGTTCATGCCGATCCCATTGTCCGCGATGGTGAGGGTCTTTGCGTCTTTGTTAAACGAAAGATCAATACGCGGATCAAAGCTCAGGCTTTTGTACGAATCATCCGCGACCGTCAGGTACTTGAGCTTATCCAGCGCGTCTGAGGCGTTGGATACCAGCTCCCGCAGGAAAATCTCGCGGTTTGAATAGAGCGAGTGGATGATGAGATGGAGTAACTGGCTTACTTCGGTTTGAAACTGGCGTTGTGCCATAAGGTAAGTCTCCTTTTAACATTAGTGTTATTGATAGTAAGATACTAAGAGGCAACTCATTAGGAAAGTCCTCGTTGGCATAACGTTGGGGGCGCGACATGCTGTACCAATTCTCGTTAGGCTTCTTTGCAATCGCCCTGCTTACCACACAAACGGCCTTTTATGCGCCATCAGGAAGATCCAGTTTGCGGTAGGTCGTCCTTTATTCAGGTCGGCACGCTCATTTAACCCGGTATAAGCTCCTCCGGTATAGTATACCCAGGAATAACCGGGCCGGCTTTCGTTGCTGGCTTCGATTCTCCCACTATAGCTCCCGATAAAATCAATGGCCTGGGTATCGGACGGGCCAACCTTGCGATATATCAAATAGAGATAGCTGGCGTTAAGGTGTCCCTTGTTAAGATCAATATCAATCTTGTTCCAGCCTGCGGGGGTTGGCGTGTCCTGATCTACCAGTATTGCGATTTCCGCGATAGCATCATGCTTGTTCGCTTCTTCGGTCTTATAGGTAAAGCATATCCAGTCCCCTGCTTCGTCATCACCGGCGTTTCCATTTAAAATATTCCCCTGGTTTGGATCGTACAGGTCATCTTTTACCCAGTTTGTATAACCAGAAGGAATAGCGGGGGCTGGTTCTGTTGGATAGGTCAATACATTAACAGCAGTAACATACCGGAGTATCTCGGTTTCCTGCGCCGCCAAAGTGGTTATGGCTATCTCGGTGTATACGCTTACCATTTTGGCGGTTTTGTTTCCGGTTGCGCTGTTATTCGTATTGGTAACAACAACGTAGTAATAGTAGGTCCCGGCTGTTTCTGTGGAGGGTATATAGGCGGCTTCTGTTCCAACGCTGGTTCCTCCGGCGTTATCGGCCTGGTTACTTCTGAACCACTGGTAGGAGAGGGTTCCGCCGTCACTTACACGTGCCGTAACGATTAGGGGTGAAGCCCTGTCGTTCTGGAGGTAGATCGCGCCCTCCGGCTGCGTGTCTATCACCGGCGCTGCCGCGTTAACCAGACTTTCTTTCTCCTTTCTGATCAATTCATTGCATATTACTATACTGAATATCAGCGCCACACGCGCAAGCGCGGCTATTAACCACAATAGTTTTTTCATACAGGCTTTTTGCACCTTTTGTGTCCATATTGTTAGTATGGATAATAATATAAAAGCACAGACAACTCCATAATAGAGAATCGGTACTTTTACGAAAAAATAGGCCGTACATGCTGTTTGCTATACAGAGATAAGGACTACAAAACCGGTCTCCTTTTAACAAAGATACTTCTGTCATCTATCGTGCGTACGGGTAATAATGTTATACAAGTCTTTGAAGAATCTTGTTTAGGGTAAAGTGAAGCTCTGTGAATAAGTATACTGTCAAAATCATTTTTGTCAAAGCCCACAATAAGTTTCAGCGGCATAAACCACTGAGCGTTAGCTATGCCGCTTGTCAAGATAATCGTTATGATAATGAGTAAATGACATGTACTGCCACGACTGTATAAAGCAAAGGCGCTGCTTAGCAACGGAAAGCGCAAGTCCCATTGCGTGAAGCGGTATTGATGTATACACTACATACATGACTAGGGGTATCTTGATAGCAGGAAATGGCTCGGCTTTATCCTCGGCGGTCGCGGCTGAAGCGGGCAAGCGTGTTGAACACTTTGCGACGGCGTTTATTCCCAATCGCCTTCAGCCAGTTACAGGAGATGCGCGGATGATTACCCAGCCAGTGGGGAACGCGCAGATCTCGCTTAACTGGAATCCGGGAAGCCCGGTTTCAGCCCGTACCTTACTCCTAGCCATTGAAAACCGGCTGGAGCGGATTGATGATGCCATTCTGGTATGTGCGCCGCCTTCAGTGTACAAGTCCCCAAGCGAGCTTGCCGCGGCTGATGTCGAAATACTGGTCAACGATCATATTAAGGGCTGGTTCTTTCTGGTAAAGGAACTGGTCTCGGTCTTCAAAGCGAAAAAGGCCGGTAATCTGGCATTTGTACTCTCGGAGTTTGACGCCAAACACGGCCTCCTGTTTGATACGAAAGAGAGCCGCCCTGACTTTGTAGGACTTACGATTGCCGCTTCGTTTAGAGCCTTTAGTCAGGCTATGCTTGACTCGGCCATAGGCGAAAGTTTTCAAATTATAGGCTTCTCCGGGCCGGAAACCTGCGACGAGGTGGCTTTTGCGGCTTTTATCTTCAAAAGTATTGAGGAAGGTAACAAGCGTAACACCGGCAAGCTGCTACGCTTTGGTAAACGCGGCCTCAACTTATTCAACAGGTGAGAGCAAAGCAAACATCTACCTTCGTGTCGTATTAGCGGTATGAATGATTATCTTTCTTGTGAAATCCGGGAAGCTGCGAGTAGCGCGTCTCAACAGAGTAAAAGCCCTCGCCCGCTTCCTCTTGATGAGCGTCTGCGGGAAAAACTCTTTGATAGGGGTCCAACCTCGCTTTCGGATCAGGAGCTGCTGGCCATACTGCTCAACATGGGGATCAAAGGCAAGAATGTCAGCATACTCGCCCAAAAACTCCTTGAATGCCTTGATAAGGAAAACGGGATACCCACAGTGAAGAAACTTACGCTTCTGGCTGGAATTGGGGAAACAAAGGCCTGTTCTATTGTCGCTATGCTGGAATTCAGCAGACGGCGCTGGTGCGCGGCGGGTACGCGCATTACTCAGCCAGAAGACGTTTATACTCTTATCCGCCACCATGCGGACCGCCAGCAGGAATGTTTCATCTGTGTCTCCCTGAACGGCGCTCACGAGGTTCTGGCGGTGCGCATCGTAACGATTGGTCTGGTGAACAAAACCATTGTACATCCCCGCGAAGTGTTTGCCGGCCCCATTCTCGACCGGTCAAGTGCCGTTATTGTGGCGCACAACCACCCTTCAGGCCAGCTCTTCCCCTCGCGTGAAGATGACGAAGTAACAGAACGCCTCCGTGTAGCCGCAGAGATTCTGGGTCTGAGCTTTCTGGATCACCTCATTTTCTCCTGTCACTCTTTTTTCAGCTACCGGCAGAATGGCAGACTGAGCGACGTGGGTGTTGCTCAGTCTTTTAAGCGCACAGCCAGAGCTTTTCAGGTTATGCCGGATAGTTAAGGTTTTCTGGAGATGGATTCGTGAGCAGCGCGGCGTAGTGCTTTGTTTCCCACTTGGCCATGTCGAGGTTCTGTTCCTTCCAGTTACCGCACTCTTCAGGAGCCGCGCCCGGAATCGCGCCTTCAAACGCGATGATCCAGCAGGCCATTTCGCGGATAAGGGGAAGCACATCGCTCGAAGACAGTTTCCCTTCCAATATAAGGTAGAAACCTGTGCGGCAACCCATAGGCCCGAAGTACACGACGCGGTCTGCCCAGTCCTTGTGGGAACGTATGAAGGTTGCCCCGAGGTGTTCAAGCGTGTGGAGCGCGGGTACATCAATGACCGGCTCCTTGTTCGGCTCTTTGAAGCGCAGGTCAAAGGTGGTAAGCACGGTATCCCCGAACTTATCCTGACGGGACACATAGATCCCGGGCTTCAAGCGCAAATGATCCACTTGAAAGCTGGCAATTTTTTCCATAAAAAACTCCTTTGTTGGTTAGTTATTCATCGCCCAGAGGAGGCGCGTTAGTAATCACGAACAAAGCGGCGCACAATCTCCGCCGAGCGTTTTGCCGCCAGAGGCAGAAACTCGCTGGAAGTAATCGGCGACTCAATACCGGCAATATCTGAGAGTGCGCGGATGATGAGCGCCGGCGTCTTGAACAGGTAGCAAGCGTGGGCAATGGCCGCGCCTTCCATCTCAACCGCCTTGATGTCCGGGAACAGGGATCTCACAGCCGCGATACGCGCCGGCTCATGCATGAAGGTATCACCTGAGCCGATAAGCCCTCGTATATGGTTAAACGTCGCGGGAAGCGACTGTTCCCGCTTAAGCGTGTCCACAGCCTGCTCCGCCTTAGCGATAAGGGAGGACGGGATCGAGAAAACCGTCGGCAACCCAGGTATCTGCCCCGGCGCGTAATTAAACGCGGTAACGTCCACATCGTAATACACAAGCCCATCAGAAATGATGACGTCCCCAAAGGTCAGACTACTGTCAATGCCGCCGGCTGAACCAGTGTTGATCACAAAGTCCGTTTGATACCGGTTCAGTAACAGGGCGCAACCCACCGCCGCGTTCACCTTACCGATACCGCAACGCAGAAGAACCACCTGCTTTCCCTCAAGCTCACCAACAGAGAAGTTAAAACAGCCTACGCTCTCAAGCCGCGTCTTAATCATTGCCCCGCGAAGCATGACAATCTCGTCTTCCATAGCTCCAATGATTCCAATCATGGATTCAGTATAGACCGCGCCAGCGGACAAGGTCAACATAAGAGCGCACCCCGCAGCGTCTGAGACCCATGTGTACTGCTGGTGATACGCCTTAATCCTGACACGATCCGCCCATAGAAGCATCTTTCGTCTTTTACCCTTTTGCAAAGACATCTCTTTACAGTATAGTGAAGGCAAGGAGTACCTATGGGAACATTTATGGAAGAAATTACCCTGATCAACGCCCGGGATATTGGCTACGCCAGAGACGGGCTTATTCCAGACACAAAGATTCGTGCCATTACGGTGAAGGCTGTGCCTGATACCGGGGCATGGACACTGATCATTAACGAGGATGCCAGGCAAAAGCTGGGCCTTGCCATCGTGGAGACGGTAAAGTCCACCCTCGCGGATGGCTCAACCACCGGCTACGGTCTAACCGAACCCGTGGAAATCCGCTGGAAAGACCGCCGCACCAGCCATGAGGCAGTGGTCATACCTAATGGAGACGCGATTCTTCTGGGAGCGCTGCCACTGGAAGGCATGGACCTGTACGTTGACCCAGTAAACCAGCGGCTTGCGGGTGTTCACGGCGACCAGCGGGTGTACCTAGTCCTGTAGAAGGCTCGCTCCAGCTTTAGGCGCGGGGAGTCCTTGTCAAAACTTTGAAAACGTGTTTTTATACTTACGGGTGGTCATGAAGGCCGCCCGCTTCGCTTCCTATCCGAACCCCCGAATGACACGAAGTCATTCTTTCTGAAAAGTAGCTTCAGGACGAAAAGGCTTTTTTAAGTCAACTCAACTTTGTGTGTCATTGGAGGTAATCATGTACACAGTAAACAAACGGAGCGCGACACTCATGATCGCGCTTATCCTCGGCGCCCTCACAGGCGGGGCGGTATGTGCGCGGGGCGCAAGGTCGCTAAACGCGCAGGCTGCGCGGAATGTGGCTCGAAATGAAGTTACCATCGGGTTTTCTAGTATTCCAGCGCACTTTGATCCCTTGCAGGGCTTCGGGTCAGGGGCGCAGCTTATCTTCAGTACGCTTGTGGATACTGACGCGGATATGAATATCGTAAAAGACCTTGCGGCTGACTATACAATAAGCGACGACGCGCTCACCTATACGTTCAGAATCAGGAGCGATGCGCGGTTCACTGACGGACAGAGCGTAAAGGCTTCGGATGTGGCGTTTACGTTTAACGCCATCAAGCATAACGCGACCTCAACAGACCTTTCGTTTATGCAAAGCTGCGAGTCTGTGGGGGACGATACGGTTGTTTTTACGTTGATAAGGCCCCAGTCGGTGTTTATGCTTACGCTCGCCACAGTGGGTATCGTGCCGGAACACGCTTATAGCGCCTCTGGCACCGCCGCAGACTTCGGCCTTCGGCCTGTAGGTTCCGGCCCGTTCAAGCTGGCGCAGTTTGATGCGGGGCAGCAATTTATCCTTGAGGCTAACGAAGGGTACTATGGGAAGATTCCGGCCATGAAGCGGGTTGTTTTTCTCAACATGAGCGATGAGGATACGCGCTTTATCGTGGCGCGTTCCGGGCAGGTTGACATAACCCTTAGCTCAGCGATACTTGCCTCGGTCAGCCAGATATCGGGGTATCACCTGCTCAACGAGCGGTCGGTTGATAACATGGGTATAGCAATGCCAATGACGCCGAATGAAGGGAATCGTACTGCTGATGGATACCCAATTGGGAATGATGTAACGTCTGACATAGCGATACGCAAGGCGCTTGCTTATGGTATTGACCGCCGTCAGCTTTGTGAGGACGCGCTTTCTGGCTTTGCCACACCTGCGTATTCTGAAAACGATGGTATGCCGTGGTGGAATCCCGAATGTGTTATTGAAACTGATGTGGCTTACGCGGCGGGGCTGCTTGACGCGGCGGGATGGCGGGATAGCGATGGAGATGGTATCCGTGAAAAGAGCGGAATTCGCGCAGAGTTCCCGCTTTTGTACTTTGCGGGCGATTCGACGCGGCAGGCCGTTGCCATGTCCGTGGCGAATCAGGCGCGGGACCAACTGGGTATAGCGATTCAGGTTGAGGGCGTGGCGGAATCAGACCTATTGCCACGCATGTTCTCTGAGCCGATGATACTCGCCTGGGGTTCGTCAAACCCGCAGGTGAGCTATATGCTGTTTCATTCATCCAATGCGGGTAAAAATGACTGGTATAACCCTGAAAACTTCCGTAACGCAGTTGTTGATAGCTATCTTGATCAGGCGTTAAGTGCGCCGAGTATCACGGCGTCAATTCCTTTCTGGCAAAAGGCACAATGGGATGGAACCACAGGTACTTCGTTACGGGGCGACGCGCCGTATATCTTTCTGATTAACAAAGACCACCTCTACTGGGCAAGGGACGGCTTGGATACTGGCCGTCAGAAGATTCACGCGCATGGAGATGCGTGGCCGCTTGTGGCAAACCTTAAAGATTGGAAGTGGAATTGAATACAAGGCCGCTGAAATTCAGCGGGGTCTATGCCTTGCGCGGACTGACTTTGCTCATCGCGGTGAGCGTCATCAGTTTCGCGCTGGCTACGGTCTCGCCGGTTGATCCCATTCAACAGTACATCATGGCCAATCCAGGCGTGTCCGCGGAAAATGTCGAGCGTATGAAAGCGTTCTGGGGTATTGACGAACCGCCGGTCAAGCGTTACCTCGCGTGGGCCGGGTCAGTGCTGAAGGGCGAACTGGGGGATTCTAAGATGTACCGGCGGCCTGTGGCGGAGATCATTGGGACGCGGTTCAAGGCGTCTCTGGCACTCATGCTCCTTGCGTGGACCTTCTCCGGCGTCTTTGGTTTTGGCACCGGGTGTTTGATGGGGATGTTCCGGGGACGAGTGCTTGACCGTATTGTTAAGCGGCTCTGTCTTATCATGTGTTCAATACCAACGTTCTGGATTGGCCTTGTGTTTCTCATTGTGTTTTCCGTATGGCTGGGCTTATCTCCCTTTGGGATGGCAGTACCTGCGGGCGTGAGCAGCGATGAGGTAACGATTTGGCAGAGGCTCCATCACCTTGTGTTGCCGGCCTTTACCCTGAGCTTCCTGTCGTTTGCCAATGTCGCGCTCCATACCCGCGAAAAGCTCATTGATGTGCTTGAAAGTGATTATGTGCTTTTTGCGCGGGCGCGGGGTGAGAGCGAGGGAAGCATACTGCGGCGTCATGGGCTGCGGAACATACTCCTGCCGGCGCTTACCATGCAGTTCTCCTCGTTCAGCGAACTTTTCGGCGGTTCGCTTGTTGCTGAAAACATTTTTTCATGGCCAGGTCTGGGTCAGGCAGCTTCCGCAGCCGGAATGCAATCGGATATCCCGTTGCTGCTGGGCATTACGCTATTTTCCGCGCTCTTTGTGTTTGTTGGCAACATGATCGCAAACATACTTTACGGGGTCATTGATCCCCGCATACGGGAACAGCGCGATGAGGCTTAACCGGCGCGTAAGGCTTATCGTACTGGCGGCGGTTATTGTAATCGCGCTTGTCTCGCTGTACGTCGCGGGCAATGGTATGAGCGATGAGCAGCTGCGGGCGGATTTTTCGCAAAAGGCGCTGCCGCCGTCTGCGCCGCACCCCTTTGGTACTGACCTGCTTGGACGCGATATGCTCACGCGCACGGTGAAAGGCTTGTCGCTCAGTCTCTTTATTGGGGTGATGGCTTCGTGTTTCTCGGCGCTGATCGCGCTCATCACCGGAATCGTGGCAGCATCAGGCCGAACATGGCTTGATCAGCTTATCAACTGGCTTATAGACCTCACTATGGGTATACCGCATACCGTGCTGCTTATACTCATCTCAATCGCAAGCGGGCGTGGATTGCGGGGGCTGCTCATTGGCGTCATTGTAACGCACTGGACATCTCTAGCGCGTATCATCCGCGCTGAGGTACTGCAGCTCCGCTCGCGGCAGTATGTAGCGGCTTCGCGCAAGCTGGGGAAAAGCGGGCTGTGGATTGCGATTCATCATATACTGCCGCACCTTGTCCCGCAGTTTTTCATTGGCCTTGTCCTGCTTTTTCCCCACGCGATACTCCATGAATCAATGCTCACCTTTCTGGGCTTTGGCCTGCCGCCTGAACAACCGGCTATTGGCATCATCCTTTCAGAAGCCATGCGCTATCTTTCCGCAGGTATGTGGTGGCAGGCGGTCTTTCCGGGTCTGGCGCTCGTGCTTATGGCGCTGGCAATTGACGCGCTTGGTGAGTGCCTTAAAACAATCCTCGATCCCTACAGCGCCCATGAGTAAGTATTTCTTTTTTATGGAAGAAACACGCAGGGCGACAACTGGATTAAGTGTGTAAACGAGTATGAGCCAGTAACGCGACAGGTTATAAGCCAGTAACGTGCCTCGTTATAGAGCAGTAACGCGACAGGTTATAGAGCAGTAACGAGGTGCGTTATAGGCCAGTAACGTGTCGCACTATAGAGTAGTAACGCGGTGCGCTAACTAAGGGTAAAAAGGCAGTTCGGGACGCCTTGACGGAGAGTTGGTCTACCATGTTCTCCAGGACCGGCGCCACGCGCCAAAGGAGCGTATTATATGGAGGAAACACTATTTCGCGCTGAAAATCTAAGCGTATCGTTTCAGCGTTACGAGCAGCGGGCGCTGGAACACGCTGAGCTGCGCGTGATTTCAGACTTGAGTCTGGATGCGCGGGAGGGCGAGATCGTGGCGGTGGCTGGCGCGAGTGGTTCTGGCAAAAGCCTCCTTGCGCACGCGATCATGGGTATATTGCCACCAAACGCCTCGGTTTCCGGCGGCCTGTACTACAGGGGCGAGGCGCTTGACGAAAAAAGGCAGGCGAGATTACGCGGGCGCGAGATTGCGCTCATACCGCAGTCAGTGAGCTTTCTTGATCCGCTCATGCGTGTTGGCGTTCAGGTTGCGGGCGTGAAAAAGCGTAACGCTGCCCGGCAAGAGGTGTTTGGGCGACTGGGGCTTTCATCTGAGGTTGAGCGGCTTTATCCGTTTCAGCTTTCAGGCGGTATGGCGCGACGCGCACTTGTCGCAACCGCGATTATCGCTGGCGCACAGCTCATCATCGCCGACGAACCAACGCCCGGTATGGACACGCGCATCGCGCTTGAGGCGCTTCGCTGTTTCCGTGAGCTTGCTGATGAGGGCAAGAGCGTCATCCTCATCACGCACGACATTGATCTTGCTATGGGAATCGCGGATCGGCTGGCTGTGTTTTATGCTGGTACAAGCGTGGAACTGGCGGACGCGCAGGATTTTATCGCTGGAGCATACGCGCTGCGTCATCCCTACACAAAGGCGCTCTGGAAGGCGTTGCCGCAGAATGGATTTGAGCCTATAGCTGGCTTTCAACCTTACGCGGGTGATGTATCTACAAGCGCCGCGCTCGCGGGTTGTCTGTTTGCGCCGCGCTGTCCGCTCAAAAGTGCCGAGTGTGAAAGCGCTGTTCCTCCCATGCAAGAGCTGCGTGGTGGTCAAGTGAGGTGTATCCATGCGTCTTGAAGCACATAACATTGGTTTCCGCTATGGACGCTGGCTGTTCCGCAATCTTTCGTTTGCCGTGAATAGCGGCGAGCGTGTGGGTCTTGTCGCGCCGAGCGGCTGGGGCAAGTCTACGCTGGTAAAGTTACTTTCAGGCTATGAAAAGCCGCTTGAAGGCGAAGTCCTACTCGACGGAAAGCCGCTCCCCACAAAAGGCGCTCTGCCGGTACAGCTTATCTATCAGCATCCCGAAGACGCGATAAATCCGCGCTGGCGTATGCAACAGGTTCTGGCAGAGGCTGGCATTGAGAACAATATGGTGCCAGAGGCGCTGGGTATTGAAGCGGCGTGGCTTAAACGCTTTCCCCGTGAACTTTCCGGCGGCGAGTTACAGCGATTCTGCATTGCCCGTGCGCTTTTTTCCGGCGCTCACTTTCTTCTTGCCGACGAGATCAGCACGATGCTGGACGCGATTACGCAGGCCCAGCTCTGGCACTTTCTGCTTGCCGAGGTGGAACGCCGTAACATGGGGCTTATCGTGGTAACGCACAATGCAGCGCTGGCCTCTCGTGTCTGCTCACAGGTACGCACTATCAGCGATATGTATTGAAAAGCTGAAGCTGGCTACGGTTTCCCCATTCCCGTGATTCTTGCTATGCTTTGTTTCCTGGGTCATTCGCAGAGGCTGACATTGAAAACGATATGGTGCCAGAGGCGATGGGTAGAGAACGATATGGTACCAGAGGCACTGGTGCAGAGGCGTTGGGTGAGAACGATATGGTGCCAGAGGCGATGGGATTGAGAAGAGGCGTGGCTTGAGGCGCTGGGTAGAGAACGTGGTGCCAGAGGCGCTGGGTAGAGAACGTGGTACCAGAGGCGATGGGTATTGAAGCGGCATGGCTTGAGAACGATATGGTGCCAGAGGCGATGGGTAACTTTCTTCTTGCCGACGAGATCAGCACGATGCTGGACGCGATTACGCAGGCCCAGCTCTGGCGCTTTCTGCTTGCCGAAGTGGAACGCCGTAACATGGGGCTTATCGTGGTAACGCACAATTCAGCGCTGGCCTCTCGTGTCTGCTCACAGGTACGCACTATCAGCGATATGTATTGAAAAGCTGAAGCTGGCTACGGTTTCCTCATTCCCGTGATTCTTGCCCTGCTTTGTTTCCTGGATCATTCGTGGCGGGTATTATCATGAACCTGCTCGTCTGTCATCGGGTTTTATCACGAGCGTTATGAACAGCTTTGTTGGGCATCCGGCGGCGATGCTTTCCGGCAAAGCGGCTTTTATCTATGCTCATTGTTACCGGCATAGCACGGGCTGCCGCGCTCACCTACCAGAATCCACGTCATTGAGCTGGAGGGTGAGCCTGTCGAACTCCCGTGGCAGCGCAAGCTCAACGACTGTGGCGACCAAAGTCTTACACTCTTAAACGTTGTTGTAGTAGGAACACAGCCTCACTGCTGGTTCCTATTGCTGTTTGCCGCTCACCAGCTTTTCCTCAAAGCGTTTAAGCGCCTTGCCGGTGAGTGCGGTTTCACCACCGCTGTCATCGCCATGAAGGTGGCGCAGGCGGCGCTGCAACTCAGCGAACTCGTCTTGGGAAAAAGATACCGCGCCGAGGACGTGGCGCTCAAACGCCTCGCAACAAGAGGGCGCGACTTTTTTTGTTATATCAAACAATACCTTTGCGTAGAGCCGAATTTCTTTCTGGGCATG
>JAISAE010000078.1 GCA_031266875.1 Treponema sp. | reverse complement strand
CCCAAGGCGGAGCCACGCTGGAGCAGGCCGCGCTGGATAAGCGCTGCCTGATGAAGGTTCCAGCTGACGGAAAGGGTCTCCAGCACTACCGGTTTACGCGGCGGGGGAAGGAGAAGCTCCTGTTTGACGCGGAAGACGCGGGCAAGACGGTCTATGTCTGCTGCCGCTACGAGAACCGGAAAGGCGAGGCAGGGCAGTGGGAGCCGGTGGTTTCGGCGGTGATTCCGTAAGAGCGGGTGGATGAAGGAAAAGGAGGAGCGCCTATGGAACAATAGGTATGACGGATATGCGATACGTACATGAACAGCGTACAACGGCGGAAGGCGTTCCGTGAAAGCGGCCGTTGGCTGCGGGAACCACCACGAAAGAACGAGAGTGATATTTTATGGACATGGAGGCGGGCATTATCCTGCCGCGTATGTATACAGGTAAAAGGTTCTGTATACAGCGCAAATTGAAAAAGGAGTGTTTTATGAATATTAAAAACTGCTTCAAACACATGACGGCTTTGCTAGCCATGCTCTTTGCGGGCTTGTGCGTAACGCCGGGGGCGTGGGCGCAGTATGCTGGTGCGGGTGAGGGACGTGTCTATATAGGGATTTTTACCTTTGCCGAGGAGGTATATACTATTTTCGCACCTAAAGAGGTAGATAAAGCTACCGCAGGAGATGTTGTTGACAATGCGTTGTCGCTTTACGACATATCAGGGAATTCCGGTACGCTGCTCTATCGAGCGGTTCAAACAGGGCTATCGGCTCTCAAAGAAGATAGCTCTCGTTTTCCCCTTGATGTTACGTCCATAAGTCTCCTTACCTTCACGGATGGCCTTGACCAGGGGTCTACAATGCCTTCTTTACCTCCCATAGGAAGGGAGCGAATCAGCTTTGGCATGAAAACCACTGATGAAGCCAGACAAATCCTTCAGGGACAGTTTGACGATCTTCAACGAGACGGCATAGCTTTAAGAAATGGTAACAGGATACCTGTTGATGTATATTCAATCGGGCTTATGGGACCTGACGTAACAGACGCGAGGGCGTTTCAGCAGAGTTTGCAGGACATTGCCTCTAACCCGACTATGGCTATAAAGGCGGATGACATTCAGATGGTAAAAAGAGAATTCAATAGGATCGCCCAAGACTTATTTACAAAAACGATCGCTACAAAACTGTCTATTCCCGCTCCAGGGCGCGGTACAAAAGTAAGATGGACTTTTGACGTTCCATCAGCCACGAAAACAGGTAATATTAGCTATAATTTCCCAGAAGCCGCAATGGGTTCACGGTATTATATTGAGGGCGACTTCGACTATGACGTTAATGGTACTCCTTTAATGAGGAATATCGTATATAGCGGTGTATCATTCAGGGATGAAGCAGGAAGAACAATCAGAGGCGAACAGAACAGTGAAAACCGTGCAATGGTGGACTTCAGTTTTTACGAATTGGAAGCAGGTTCAACGGGAAATAATGAGGTGCGTGAGTGGCTCATGGAGCCCGGAAAAGAGTGGCAAGCCAATGTCGAGACAGACACAGACATAGAAGACACAGAAAGTCAATCAACTGCGGTGATTTACCTTGTTCTGGATCAGAGCAAGTCTATGTCAAAGGACGGTATTGCCCAAGTCAAAGAGGCTGTTAGGGATTTAATAGACGTATTTGTGCCTATCAAGGAATACACGCAGCCGACTCGCCCAGTAGCCCCCGCCCGCGAACCGACCCCCGCTTATTCGGATAACCTGCCCAATTACGTCTTTGTGGACTTTGCTCCCCTGTTGGTGGGGATGTCTGTTGATGGTTTTGGTATTGGCTTGGGGTATGAGAAAGCTTTTGCGGATCCGTTCTCCATAGCGTTCTACGCCGATTTTATAAGCGCATCAACCGTCACGGCATGGGACCTCCTCATCAGGCCCCGGTGGTATCCGTCGCAGTCAGCCGTGAGCAAATGGTACCTGGGCGCAATACTAGGGTATGGAATGGCAGGTAGCACTTCCGCATTGACCATAGGGTTGGAGACGGGGTATAAGTTTGTCTTTGGACACTTTGGGCTTGAGCCGTGGATGGGATTAACATTCGGAGCCTACGGAGGGTTCAAGATTGGCGCAACTCTAGGCTACGTGTGGTAGCTGTTGTTGGCAGGCCATCTTGTAACAGAGAGATGGCCTGCTTGCCCGGCAAGGAGGCATTGGTAACGCAGCGGTATCAGGCGACAAATTTCTGGATAACCCAAAACGTACCTAACATCAAGCGGGGTCAAGCGCACAGACTTTCGGTCGCAGACCTTTAGTCTGACACGCAAAGCCTCGCTATTTTTTTGCAAACGCACATGTGGCCAGCGCCACATCCCTGGTCAAGGCGCTGGCGTCAACGAAACGTAACCAGTAGCTTTGTTCCAGTGGCGCTGGAGCAAGATGAAGTCAACCGGCAATCAGCTAATGAGCGGTGCTTGGCTTCGTGGCCACCAACAAGGGTTTTCCGTGTATGTGCTTGACGAACTGACCGCCGCGCTGGTAAACCGCAAACGGCTTCCGTCGTTTGCGGTTTTGCCTCTGTTGGGTTAGGATAGTGGTTATGGAGGCTAACACATGGAAGTAATGACAGCGGAACAAGCGGCGGAAGCCGGGAAATCCCTTGATTTTGCCAAAGTTTGGGCGGCGTTGATGAAAACCGACGAGGAGTTGCGGAAAAGCCGTGAGCAGTGGCAGGAGGAGTGGCAGAAAAGTCATGAGCAGTGGCGTGAGGAGTTGCGTGAGCAGTCGCGGGAAGATCGTGAGCAGTGGCGGAAGACTCGTGAGACAGTAGCTGAAACCAGCCGAAAGGTTGCCGAGTTAACGAAGAATGTCGGTGGACTTAACCGTTCTATGGGGGAACTGATAGAAACGCTTATCGCGGCAAAGCTGTGGGAGAAGTTTGACGCTTATCCCTACAAGCTTAGAAGAGCCTACCAGCGTATCCCCCTTTTTGACGAACATAACTTCACAAAGACGGAT